>NZ_JBHXRV010000031.1:0-15342 GCF_042716745.1 Streptomyces sp. NPDC058663 | reverse complement strand
CCCACACCCCCCCAAACACCCCCCCCCAGCGCGCCCTACCCCCAATGCGGTCCCGGGCCACACCGCCAGGGGGGGCCGGGGACACACGTCCCGGCCGCCCCTTCGCCGTACTCCCGCAAGTCCGGGCACGTCCGTGACAGCCCCTGGAAGCGTCTTGGAGCCCGCGCAGGCCCCTAGAAGCCACGCGTCCGCTTCGCCGCCCGGCGGCTTCCGCCGTCCCGCGCGCCCGGCATCCGCAGGAACAGCCGGGAGATCTCGCCACCCAGGTTCACCCCGATCGCGATGGCCAGCGCGATCGCCGCCGCCTTGGACAGCGAGGCGAGCCCGGTGTTCACATCGTTCTGGGCGATGCCGAGCAGACCGTAGTACGTCGACGAACCGGGCAGCAGCGGCCCGATCGCCGCCGTCACGTACGGCAGCGCGGACGCGTACTGGTACCGCGAGAAGAGCTGTCCGAAGAGCCCGACCAGGCCCGCGGCGACGGCGGTGGAGGCGACCGCCGAGATGTTGCCGGTGGTGTTCATCGCGCCGAAGACGATCCAGGCGACACCGCCGTTCAGCGCCACCATGATCACGGTGCTGCGCTCCTGCTGGAGCAGGATCGCGAACGCGAAGCACAGGGCGATCGACGCGAGGATCTGGATCACCGGCCGTGGCTGGACGTGCATCGTGGCGTCCGGGTGCAGGTTCGGGTTCAGCCCCGCGCCCACGTACAGCACGATCAGCACGCCCAGCACGATCGCGATGAAGAAGTACATGACTTCGAGCAGCCGGGCCGCGGCGGTGATGTAGTAGCCGGTCAGCCCGTCCTGCACGCCGGCCACCAGCGCACGTCCGGGCAGCAGGGCGAAGAGCCCACCGGTGATCACGGCGGACGGCAGAATTCCGCCCACCACGTTGTTCGGTACGAAGGCGAGCCCGACACCCATCGCGGCGGGCGGCATCGCCGCGGCCACGAACTGGTAGAACTCCGGCAGCCCGCGCCCCGCGCACAGCCACGCCAGCCGGTCGCCCAGGATCGCCCCGAGCGCCGCCGCGAGGAACACGATGACCCCACCGCCGACCAGCACCGATGCCGAACCGGCCAGCAGCCCGCTGGCACCGGACAGCGCCCAGCCCGGATACGGGTGCCGGTTTCGCCGGATCTCCGCGAGGCGGCGGTACGCCTCCTCCAGGGTGACGTCGATCTCCTCGGCGGTGATGTCCGCGATCAGCCGGTAGACACCCGCCAGCCGGGTGTAGTCGGTGCCCCGGCGCCGCACCGTACGGCTGGCCGTGACCGGGTCGTCGATGAGGGAGGGCTGGTACGAGATGGACAGCAGCGTGAACGTGACGGTCGGCTCGCACCGGTCGAGCCCGTAGGCCCGGCACACCGCGAACATCGCCGCCTCGACGTCCTCGGCGCCCTCGCCGCCCGCGAGCAGCAGCTCGCCGATGCGCAGCGTCAGGTCGAGCACGCGGGGGACGGCAGGCCCGGAGTCCTCTTCGTCACCGTGCCGCTGCACGCTGTCCGGTACGGGCCGGTCCCCGACCGGCATCCGCAACAGGGTCCGCATCCGGTCCTGCCACGGCGCCTCCTTGGTCAGCTTGACCATCGGTATGCCGTGCGCGGGAGTGAAGGCCTGCGGGGAGTGCCTGGCGCTGTACGTCCGGGACGTCTCCACCCCTTTCCGCTTCTGGGCGGCGGTCCTGGGGGCGTGGAAGGCGGAACCTTCCTGCGCCGCGGGCGTCTCGGGCGTCAGGCCCTGCGGAAGGGCGAATTCCGAGGTCTGGTGCTCCTCCTCGGCCGAAGGAGCGGTACGCAGCCCCTGCGGAAGCGCGAATTCCGAGGTCACCGACTGGTCCTCGTCGACACTCACCACCGGGATGGCCTGGGTGGCTCCGACGCCGGAGGTGGTGCTGGACCGGAACGCACTGCGCGCCTCGTCCGACCGCGGCTTGCGGTCCTCGGGCGCCCTGTCCGGCTCCGGCGTACGGTCCTCGGGCTCCTTGCCCGGCCGCGGCGTACGGTCCTTGGGCTCCTTGCCCGGCTGCGGCCGCGGCGTACGGTCCTCGGAATCCCCGTTCCCGGGGCCGCCCCTGCGACCGCCCTTGCTGCCGCCCTGCGCCTCCGCCACCACTCGCCTCGCTCCCGCCACTTCAGTCCGTGAAACTGCGCCTGCCCAGTATGTTCACGGATCCACGCCCCCCGCCCCGTGGGCCGGTCCGCCTCCACCGCACCCATGCGAACGGGCGGCCACCCCCTCGAAGAAGGAGGTGCCGCCCGTCGCACGGACTGTTCAGTGTGGGCGCGGTCAGTGCGCGCCGCTCAGTGTGTGCGCGGTCAGTGCGCGCCGCCCTGCGCCTCGAGGCGCTTGTACGAGGCCTCGATCTCGGCCTCGGCCTCGGTGCGGCCGACCCAGTCCGCGCCCTCGACCGACTTGCCCGGCTCCAGGTCCTTGTAGACCTCGAAGAAGTGCTGGATCTCCAGGCGGTCGAACTCCGACACGTGGTGGATGTCGCGCAGGTGCTCCACCCGTGGGTCCGACGCCGGGACGCACAGCAGCTTGTCGTCGCCGCCGGCCTCGTCGGTCATGCGGAACATGCCGATGGCGCGGCACTTGATGACGCAGCCGGGGAAGGTGGGCTCGTCGAGGATGACCAGCGCGTCCAGCGGGTCGCCGTCCTCGCCGAGGGTGTTCTCGACGAATCCGTAGTCCGCGGGGTAGCTGGTCGAGGTGAAGAGCCGACGGTCCAGACGGATCCGGCCGGTCTCGTGGTCGACCTCGTACTTGTTCCGCGAACCCTTCGGAATCTCGATGGTGACGTCGAACTCCACGGGTGGCTCCTCCATGATCAAACACAGTTTCTGGGAAATCCGCGTCCCCCCGAAGGAAACCGACCCCCGGGACCCCGGCCGAATGGGCCGGATGTGCCCCGCCAGGTGCTCTGCTCGCGCAAGACGCAGTGGTTAAGTGTCCCTCACGCAGACCTGTGATCGCGAAAGGGGCTGGTCCGCAGTGCCCAAGCTCAGAACCTGGCAGCTCACGGCGGGCTCCGCCGTGGCCGGACTGGCACTGGCTGCCGGTGCGGTGGCCGTGGCGGGGCCCTGGGACTCCGGTCAGCGTAAGGCCGAGCGGGAGCTGGCAGCCGCACAGGACCGCACGGGTGGCGCACATCACGCGACCCCGCGCCCGGATGCGGGCGAACCGGACCCCGCCCCCAGCGCCCCCGGCGTCCTCGGCGCGCTCGGCGCCGCCGCACCCGACGGCGGCGGTGACCGCCCCGAGGAGTCCCGCCGCCTCCGGGAGACCCTCGGGCCGCTCCTCGACAGCGCCGCACTCGGCGGACTGCGTACCGCCTCCGTCATGGACGCGACCACCGGCAAGCAGCTGTACGGGCGCGGCGAACGCACCGCGATGACCCCCGCATCCACCGTCAAGATCGCCACCGCGGTCGCCGCGCTGTCCGCGCTCGGCCCCGACCACCGCATCGCCACCACCGTCCTGGCCTCCCCCGACACCAAGGGGATCGTCCTCAAGGGCGGCGGCGACCCCACGCTGGACAAGGACGACCTGCGCGCCCTCGCGGCCGACACCGCCCGCGCGCTGCGCGACCGCGGCGCGGGCCCCGTCTCCCTCTCCTACGACACGACGCTCTACAGCGGCCCCGAGATCCACCCCATCGGCGCGGGCAACGAGAACCTCGCCCGGGTCACCCCGCTGATGGTCGACGAGGGCCGCACCGACGGCACCCGCAGCGGCATCGGCGACCGCACCCCCGACCCGGCGGGCGACGCGGCCCGCGCCTTCGCCGCCGAGCTCCGCGCCCTGGGCGTCGAGCAGGCCGGCGACCCGGTCGCCCGGAAGGCGCCCGCCGACGCGGCCCCGGTGGCCAAGGCCCTCTCCGCACCCCTCTCCGCCCTGGTCGAGCGCACCCTCACGCACAGCGACAACGACATCGCCGAGGCCCTGGCCCGGCAGACGGCGCTGGCGGCGGGCGAGGAAGCGAGCTTCGCGGGCGCAGGCAAGGCGGTGCACGACGAACTGGCCGGCCTGGAACTTCCCGCACCGGGCCTGCTGGACGGCGCCCACTTCGCCGACGGCAGCGGCCTCGACCGCAACGACCGGGTGTCCGCGGAACTCCTCACCGCGCTCCTCACCCACGCGGCGGACCCGGCCCACCCCGAACTCCGCCCGGTCCTGACCGGCCTCCCTGTGGCCGGCTTCAGCGGCACCCTGCAGACCCGCTACGCGGGGGACGCCAGGGGCGCCGGCCTTGTCCGCGCCAAGACGGGCACCCTGAGCCACCTCAACACCCTCGCCGGAACCGTCGTCACCGAGGACGGCCGCCTCCTCGCCTTCGCCTTCCTGGCCGGCGACACCTCCGCCCCCGGTCCCGCCCAGAAGGCCCTGGACACCCTCGCCTCCACCCTGGCCGCCACCCCCTGATCCGGCGCCGGGCCGCGACACCCCCGCACGGACGCGCCCGAACCCGCTGCTCCGAGCCCCCTCCCCGCACGCCGCCGACAACGTACGGTTGACGCATGACGAGCATCGGTGGTGCGGAGATGGTCGACTGGAAGCTCGCGGTGGCAACCGCGACTCGACTCGTGAGGCCGGGTCCCGAGATCAGTCGGGACGAGGCCCGGGCCGTCGTCGCGGAGCTGCGCAGGCACGCCAAGGCGTCCGAGGAACACGTCCGGGCCTTCACCCGGATGATCCCCGAAGGAACCGAGCCACCGGACACCCCCGTCCTGGTCGTGGACCGGGCCGGCTGGGTCAAGGCCAACGTCGAGGGTTTCAGGGAGCTGCTCAAACCGCTCCTGGGCAAGATGAAGGAGCGGCGCGGATCGTCCCCGGGCGGAGCCGTCCTCGGCGCGGTCGGCGGCAAGGTCACCGGCGTCGAGGTCGGCATGCTGCTGTCGTTCCTGTCCTCGCGCGTCCTGGGCCAGTACGAGACCTTCGCCCCGTCGAGCCGTGACCTCCCCGCCGGGGAGAACGGCGGCGGCAGGCTCCTGCTCGTCGCACCCAACATCGTGCACGTCGAGCGCGAACTCGAAGTGGACCCGCACGACTTCCGGCTCTGGGTCTGCCTGCACGAGGAGACCCACCGCACCCAGTTCACCGCGGTGCCCTGGCTGCGCGCCCACCTGGAGGGAGAGATCCAGGCGTTCCTCGCGGAGACCGACGTCGACGCGATGACGATCCTGGAGCGCTTCCGCGAAGCCGCCCAGGCCTTCGCGGGCAGCCGCCCCGACGGCGAGGAGGGCGAGGACGGACGCAGCCTCGTCGAACTGGTGCAGACCCCCGCCCAGCGCGAGATCCTCGGCCGGCTGACCGCCGTGATGTCCCTGCTCGAAGGCCACGCCGACTACGTGATGGACGGGGTCGGCCCGCAGGTCGTGCCGTCCGTCGCCGAGATCAGGGAGAAGTTCCAGCAGCGCCGTGCCAAGGGCGCCAGCCGGCTGGACCTCGCCCTGCGCAAGCTGCTCGGCATGGACGCCAAGCTGCGGCAGTACAAGGACGGCGAGCGGTTCGTACGGGCGGTCGTCGACGAGGTCGGGATGGACGGCTTCAACCGGATCTGGACCTCGCCCAACACGCTGCCCACCAAGGCGGAGATCGCCAAACCGGCGGACTGGGTCGCGCGGGTGCACCGTAAGGGAGAAGCGTGATCCCGGTGCGCGCGACGGCAGGAACGGTAAGGCAAACGCCCTCTAAATCACCCATCCGAGGGACCGTAAGCGCTGGGTAGGCGTGCAATGCTCGGGTAACCGCTCGTTTCTGTCACCATCTACGCACTCTCCGTGACAGAGACGCCTCCCTCCCGAGGCACCCCAACTCCACCGAAGGGCACCGGACATGGGTCCCCATCCTGCGGTCGCAGCGATACGCCTGGCGGTCCGCCGCGTACTCCACGACGTACTGAACGACCATCACCGCGCCGGCCACCAGCGCACCGGCCGGCCGCGCACGGACGGGGGCTCCCCGCTCGTGCTCGTGGCGTGCTCCGGCGGCGCCGACTCCATGGCGCTCGCCTCCGCCCTCGCCTTCGAGGCGCCCAAGCTGGGCATCCGGGCGGGCGGCGTCACCGTCGACCACAACCTCCAGGCGGGCTCCGCCACCCGCGCCGGCGAGGTCGTCACCCGGATGACCACCCTGGGGCTGGCCCCCGCCGAGGCCGTCGCGGTGACCGTCGGCCGGGCCGGCGGACCCGAGGCCGCCGCCCGCGACGCCAGGTACGCGGCGCTGGACGGCGCGGCCCTGCGGCACGGCGCCGCCGCGATCCTCCTCGGGCACACCCGCGACGACCAGGCCGAGACCGTCCTCCTGGGCCTCGCCCGCGGCTCCGGCACCCGCTCGCTCTCCGGAATGGCGGCCGTCTCGGGGGCGGCCGGGCGTTACCGCCGTCCCTTCCTCCAGCTCGACCGGCAGACCGCCCGCAAGGCCTGCATGGTCCAGGCGCTGCCCGTCTGGGACGACCCGCACAACAGCGACCCCGCCTACACCCGCTCCCGGCTCCGTCAGGAGGGCCTGCCCGCGCTGGAGAAGGCACTGGGCAAGGGAGTCGTCGAGGCCCTCGCCCGTACGGCCCAGCTCTCCCGCGACGACGCGGACGCCCTCGACCACTGGGCCGCCGAGGCCGCCACCTCCGTACGGGACGCCACCGGGCGGCTGGAGTGCGCGAAGCTCTACGCGCTGCCGCCCGCGGTGCGCCGCCGGGTGCTGCGCCGGGCCGTCGTGGAAGCCGGTTCGCCCGCCGGATCGCTCTTCGCCCGGCACATCGAGGAGGTCGACCGGCTGATCACCGGATGGCGCGGTCAGGGAGCCATCAACCTCCCCGGCCGGGTGGAGGCTCAGCGGCAGGGTGGCAGACTGGTCATTCGGCAGGGCTGAAGTTCTACGAAAGTGATGCGGGTGGACGCGAACGACATGGGCACCGACCTCAAGTCGGTGCTCATCACCAAGGAAGAGATCGACGCGAAGCTGGCCGAGCTGGCCGCGAAGATCGACGCGGAGTACGCGGGCAAGGACCTGCTCATCGTCGGTGTCCTCAAGGGCGCCGTGATGGTGATGGCGGACCTGGCGCGTGCGCTGTCCACCCCGGTCACGATGGACTGGATGGCGGTGTCGTCGTACGGCGCGGGCACCCAGTCCTCCGGCGTGGTCCGGATCCTCAAGGACCTGGACACCGACATCAAGGGCAAGCACGTCCTGATCGTCGAGGACATCATCGACTCCGGTCTGACGCTGTCGTGGCTGCTGTCGAACCTGGGCTCCCGCGAGCCGGCCTCCCTCAACGTGTGCACGCTGCTGCGCAAGCCGGAGGCGGCAAAGGTGGCCATCGACGTGAAGTGGGTCGGTTTCGACATTCCGAACGAGTTCGTCGTCGGATACGGCCTGGATTACGCCGAGAAGTACCGCAACCTCCCCTTCGTCGGGACCCTCGCGCCCCACGTCTACGGCGGCTGAACCGCTTCGGAGGGTCCGTACGGGCCTTCCGGCGCACTACCGGGGAACCCTCGCGCCGTTCCCGCCGTTGGAGCAGGGGAAGGCAGGTTTGTCAGCCGTCCCCTGCGGTCGCGGGTGACAATGCTGGGGTACCGTCCGAAGAACAGTCTTTTATTCAGCGGCATTTACCTACGGGCAGGAGGGACGGGGCGCAGTTCGCCCCGTATGGATGGACGTGAAGCGATACTTCCGTGGGCCGGTCATGTGGATCGTGCTGGCCGTCCTCGCCGTGGTCGTGCTGATGCAGGTCGTCGGCTCGTCTGGCGGCTACAAGACGGTCGACACCGGCAAGGTCATCCAGGCGATCGACAAGGACCAGGTCGATCAGGTCAAACTGACCACCGGTGACGAACAGATCATCAAGGTGCAGCTGAAGGGCGACCAGAAGGTCTCCGACAGCTCCAAGATCCAGGCGAGCTACATCGGGGACCAGGGCTCCAAGCTCGCCGCGAAGCTCGACCAGAAGTACGAGGCGGGCAAGATCAAGGACGGTTACACCGTCTCGCCGACGAAGCAGAACGCCTTCGTCGGGATCCTGCTCTCCCTGCTGCCCTTCGTCCTCATCGTCGTCGTCTTCCTGTTCCTGATGAATCAGATGCAGGGCGGCGGCTCCCGGGTCATGCAGTTCGGGAAGTCCAAGGCGAAGCTCATCACCAAGGACACCCCGAAGACGACCTTCGCCGATGTGGCCGGGTCCGACGAGGCGGTCGAGGAACTCCACGAGATCAAGGAGTTCCTCCAGGAGCCGGCGAAGTTCCAGGCGGTCGGCGCCAAGATCCCCAAGGGTGTGCTGCTCTACGGCCCGCCCGGCACCGGCAAGACGCTGCTGGCGCGCGCCGTCGCGGGCGAGGCAGGAGTGCCGTTCTACTCCATCTCGGGTTCCGACTTCGTCGAGATGTTCGTGGGTGTCGGCGCCTCGCGTGTCCGTGACCTCTTCGAGCAGGCCAAGGCGAACGCCCCGGCGATCGTCTTCGTCGACGAGATCGACGCCGTCGGCCGCCACCGCGGCGCCGGCATGGGCGGCGGTCACGACGAGCGCGAGCAGACGCTCAACCAGCTGCTCGTCGAGATGGACGGCTTCGACGTGAAGGGCGGCGTCATCCTGATCGCCGCCACCAACCGCCCGGACATCCTCGACCCGGCGCTGCTGCGCCCGGGCCGTTTCGACCGACAGATCGCGGTCGACCGTCCGGACATGCAGGGCCGTCTGGAGATCCTCAAGGTCCACCAGAAGGGCAAGCCGGTCGCCCCGGACGTCGACCTGAGCGCCGTGGCCCGCCGTACGCCCGGCTTCACGGGTGCGGACCTGGCGAACGTGCTGAACGAGGCTGCGCTGCTCACCGCGCGCAGCAATCTGAAGCTGGTCGACAACCACATGCTCGACGAGGCGATCGACCGCGTCGTGGCGGGCCCGCAGAAGCGGACCCGGATCATGTCCGAGAAGGAAAAGAAGATCACCGCGTACCACGAGGGCGGACACGCCCTGGTCGCGGCGGCGCTGCCGAACTCGGACCCGGTCCACAAGATCACGATCCTGTCGCGCGGCCGGGCCCTGGGTTACACCATGGTCCTGCCCGAAGAGGACAAGTACTCGACCACGCGCAACGAGATGCTCGACCAGCTGGCGTACATGCTGGGCGGGCGCGCGGCCGAGGAGCTCGTCTTCCACGACCCCACGACCGGCGCTGCGAACGACATCGAGAAGGCCACAGGTACGGCCCGCGCGATGGTCACGCAGTACGGCATGACCGAGCGCCTCGGCGCGATCAAGTTCGGCGGCGACAACACCGAGCCCTTCCTGGGCCGGGACATGACGCACCAGCGCGACTACTCGGAAGAGGTCGCCGCGCTCGTCGACGAAGAGGTCAAGAAGCTCATCGAGACCGCGCACAACGAGGCGTGGGAGATCCTTGTCGAGAACCGCGACGTTCTCGACAACCTGGTGCTGGCCCTCCTGGAGAAGGAGACGCTGAACAAGGAGCAGATCGCCGAGGTCTTCCAGCCGATCGTGAAGCGCCCGGCACGTCCCGCGTGGACCGGTTCCTCGCGGCGCACGCCGTCGACCCGTCCTCCGGTGCTCTCGCCGAAGGAACTGGCGCTGACCAACGGTGCGGCCAACGGGGTGACGCCCGCGATCACCTCGGTGACCAAGGACGCCACCCAGGGCGAAGCCGTCCCCGAGGAGCGCCCGGAGAACAGCTGAGAAATTCCGTCACCGGGTTCGCACCCGGCCCGGAATGGATGCCGCGACCCCCAGGTTTTAGCCTGGGGGTCGCGGCATTTTCCGTATGCCTGCGCAGGTGAACCACAGGAACGAGGCACTGATGACCGATCCGGTGACGCTGGACGGCGAGGGCTCCATCGGCGTGTTCGATGAGAAGCGGGCCGAGAACGCGGTGCGGGAGCTCCTCATCGCGGTCGGGGAGGACCCCGACCGCGAGGGCCTGCGGGCGACTCCTGGGCGGGTGGCGCGGGCGTACAAGGAGATATACGCGGGCCTGTGGCAGAAGCCGGAGGACGTGCTGACGACCACGTTCGACCTGGGCCACGACGAGATGGTGCTGGTGAAGGACATCGAAGTGATGTCGAGCTGTGAGCACCACCTGGTCCCGTTCCACGGCGTCGCGCACGTCGGGTACATCCCGTCCGCCGACGGCAAGATCACCGGTCTGTCGAAGCTGGCGCGGCTGGTGGACGTCTTCGCGCGCCGCCCTCAGGTGCAGGAGCGGCTGACGACCCAGGTCGCCGACTCGCTGATGGAGATCCTGGAGCCGCGCGGCGTGATCGTCGTGGTGGAGTGCGAGCACATGTGCATGACGATGCGCGGGGTGCGCAAGCCCGGGGCCAAGACGATCACCTCCGCCGTCCGGGGGCAGCTGCGGGACCCGGCGACGCGTGCGGAGGCCATGAGTCTCATCATCGCCCGCTGAGCCCCGCCCGGAAGGGCTCCCGCTGAGCCTCGCCCGGAAGGCTGGGGGCGCGTCAGGCCGGGGTGGGGGAGGCGGCGTCGTCCTCCGGGAGGCGCAGGACGCGCTGGAGGAAGAAGGCGGCGGCGATGACGGCCCAGGCGGCCAGTACCGAGAAGCCCGAGTAGAGGGCCTGGGTGCCCCGCAGCGGGAGGTCCAGGCCGTCCAGCAGCAGGTGGACGCCCAGGCCGCCGTAGACGCCCGCGGCGAGGGCCGCGACCAGCGCGCTGGCCTGGCCGAAGACCACCGCCCTGGCCGCGAGCAGCGGGTCGACGCCCTTGGCGCCGGGCTGCCGCTCGCGCTGGGCGCGCAGCCGGGCCCGCAGGGCCAGTGCCGTGGCGAGCAGGACCGCGGCGATGAGGGCGAGCACGACCGGGGCCGCGACCGGCACCCCGGGCAGGGTGCCGACCGAGGCCCAGAGCCGGGCAGCCGCCCAGGACAGCACGCCCGACACGGCGAATACGCCGGCCAGGACCCCGAGCCGTAGTTCCTTCACGAGGTTCCGTTCTCCGTCGGGTAGTGGGCCGCTTCCATGCTCGTACAACGCCTATTCGGGCAGCCGGAGTTCCAGGTCCGTGCGGGGGAGCACGCCGTCGGTGGGGGTGGCGGTCAGGAGGTCGGCGACCGGGCCGCGGCCCGGGACGACGGCCTCGGGGTCCAGGTCGTGCCACGGGGCGAGCACGAAGCCGCGCTCGTGGGCGCGCGGGTGCGGAAGGGTCAGGACCGGGTCGTCGGAGACGACGTCGGCGTAGGACACGATGTCGACGTCGATCGTGCGCGGCCCCCAGCGCTCCTCGCGGACCCGGTCGAAGGCCTCCTCGATGGCCTGGCCGCGCTCCAGGAGCGAGGACGGCGGCAGGGTGGTCTTCACCAGGATCACCGCGTTGAAGTAGGACGGCTGGGAGCCCGGGTCGACGCCCCACGGCTCCGTCTCGTACACCGGGGAGACCGCCTTGACCCGGATCCCGGGGGTGTCCTCCAGGAGGTCCACGGCGCCCTGCAGGGTCTCCAGCCGGTTGCCCAGGTTGCTGCCGAGGGCGACGACCGCCCACTTGGGGTTGGACAGCGTGATGTCGGCGGCGTCCACCTGCTGCGTCACGGAGGCGGGCACCGGCTGGACGGTGGGGTCGCTCTGCATCGGGTTCATCCACGGCTCCGGGTGATGGTGATGGTCACGTCGTCGAAGGGGACGGTGATCGGGGCATCCGGCTTGTGGACGCGCACCTCGACCTCGTCGACCCCGTCGTGCTTGAGACACTGCTGGGCGATCCGCTCGGCGAGCGTCTCGATCAGGTTGACCGGCTCGCCCTGCACGACCTCCACGACCTCCTCCGCGATCACGCCGTAGTGGACGGTCTTCGTCAGGTCGTCGTCGGCGGCGGCGGGACGGGTGTCCAAGCCGAGCACGATGTCCACGATGAAGGTCTGGCCCTCTTCGCGTTCCCTCGGGAACACGCCGTGGTGCCCACGGGCCTTGAGGCCGCGCAGCGCGACACGATCCACGCGAATCACTCCTGCTGTTCGTAGTCGAAGGGCTCGGTGCCGCATGCGGGCGACGCCTCACCTGGGTCCGAATCTACCTGCGGGCACCGACAGTCCCCGCCCGCGGGGCCGCGCACGCTACCGAAAGGAACCTGTGCACAGGGTCCTTCCGAGGCGCTTCTTCCAAGGCCCCTACCCATTCAGGAGGAGGAATCGTCGTCCTCGTCGTCCTCGTCCGCGTCGGCCAGTACGGGGGAGCCGTGGTGCGCCCACAGCCGCCAGCCGTCCGGGGTGCGACGGAACACATTGGTGGCCACCACCAGCTGGCCCACCAGCGGCCCCAGCTCCCCGCTCTCCTCGGCGGGACCGCCGCTGAGGATGTTCTCGGTGCAGGTGGCCAGGGCGGTGTCGCCCATGACCGAGACCTTGACGTCGGTGAGGAAGAACTGGATGTAGTCGGTGTGCGCCATGATCAGCGCGTACGACCGCAGCACCTCGCCGCGTCCGGAGAGCACCGGCCAGCCGGGGTGCACGCAGGAGATGTCGTCGTCGAGCCAGAGCGCGGAGAGTTCCTCGAAGTCGCCGCGCTCCAGGCACTCGTAGAAGGCGGTGTTGGCCAGTTCGACCTGGTCGGCGTCGGTGCCGCGGGGCGTCACTTGGCGCCTGCCACGGCACGAGCGACCCGGACCGCGTCCGCGGTGGCCCGTACCTCGTGGACCCGGACCGCCCAGGCGCCCTCGTGGGCGGCGATCGCGGAGACGGCGGCGGTGGCGGCGTCCCGTTCCCTGGCCGGCGGCGGGGCGGCGCCGGCCTGGGCCAGTACGTGGCCCAGGAAGCGTTTGCGGGAGGCGGCCACCAGCAGCGGGTGGCCCAGGGCGCGCAGGTCACCGAGGCGGGCGAGGAGGGCGAGGTCGTGTTCGGCCCGCTTGGCGAAGCCCAGGCCCGGGTCGACGACCAGCCGCCCGGGGGCGACGCCGCCCGAGACGACCGCGTCCACGCGCGCGCGCAGTTCGGCGAGCACCTCGGCGACCACGTCGTCGTACACCGCGAGGCTGTTCATGTTCTCGCTGAAGCCGCGCCAGTGCATCACCACGAAGGGGACCTGGGCGGCGGCGACCGCGGGGATCATGCCGGGGTCCGCGAGGCCGCCGCTGACGTCGTTGACCAGCACCGCACCGGCGGCGACGGCCTGCTCGGCGACGGCGGCACGCATGGTGTCCACGGAGACGGTGACGCCCTCGGAGGCCAGGCCGCGCACCACGGGGACGACCCGCTTGAGCTCCTCGTCGGCGTCCACCCGGCTCGCACCCGGGCGGGTGGACTCGCCGCCCACGTCGACCAGGTCCGCACCCTCCGCAACCAGGGCGAGACCGCGCTTGACGGCGGCGGCGGTGTCGAACCAGCGGCCGCCGTCGGAGAAGGAGTCCGGCGTCACATTCACGACGCCCATGACCGCGCAGCGGTCCCACTGCGGCAGTCCGTCCGGCAGTCCTTCCGGCGGTCCTTGTGCGGGGCGCGTGCGCAACGTACTCATACGACCAGCCTAGGGTCTGTCCGGCGTATCAGGTCGTACGGAGTGACCTGCGACTTCTCGGTGCTGCTGAGCGGGGCATGGTGCGTGCAGATGCAAGGCGGAGGATTGAGGCATGGCGGAGCCATGGCGATTGACGACAACGCCGCAGATGTGCGTGCCAGGACCCGCAACCGCGACAAGATCCGCCGGACAGGCCCCAGGCGTCAGCAGGTGCTCTCCGGACCTTCCGTGCCGCGCGGGAAAACCCGGTCGAGAAGTGCGTACAAAGCGCTGCGCTCGCCGGCGTCCAGGGTGTGCAGGCCGCCGAGAGTGCTGTGCATGCGGGCCCGGATGGTGTCGATGGTCTGCTCGCCGAGTTCGGTCAGGACGACGTTCTTGACGCGGCGGTCGGTGGCACTGGGTTCGCGGCGCACCAGCTCCCGCTTCTCCAGCCGGTCCACGATCCCGGTGATGTTGGAGGCGTCGCAGGCCAGGGTGTTGGCGAGGGCGCGCATCGGGGCAGGAGAGCCACGCAGCACGCTGAGCGCCTTGGCCTGGCTGGCGGTGAGCCCGGCGGTGGCGGCGGCGACGGTGAAGTCGCCGTAGTAGAGCCCGAAGGACGAGGCCAGCCGTTCTATGAGCTCGGCCGTCGTGGGGGCCGTCCCGGGGGGCGGAGGAGTGGTGGCTGCCATGACACGCAGTGTACGCCGGAAAACTTGACCATCTCAACCATTGAGGTTTACGGTCGAAGGGAATTGCTTGAGATTGTCCATCTTTGAGATCCACGACTGGAGTGTTCCGCCATGAAGGCCATCTCGTACCGCGCATACGGCAGCCCCGACGCCCTGGAGTACGGCGAGCGGCCCATGCCCAAGCTCGGCCCCGACTCCGTCCTCGTCAAGGTCCGCGCCGCCTCGGTGAACCCGGTCGACTGGAAGGTCCTCGGCGGCTACCTCGACGGCGCGCTGGACGCGGTCTTCCCGGTGGTGCCGGGCTGGGACGTGGCGGGGGTCGTCGAGCAGGCGGGCGCCTCGGTGACCGAGTTCGCAGCCGGTGACGAGGTCATCGGGTACGTGCGCGAGGACTTCGTCTCGCGCGGCACCTTCGCGGAGTACGTCGCGGCCCCGGTCCGCACCCTGGCCCGCAAGCCGGCCTCGATGAGCTTCGAGGAGGCGGCCGGGCTGCCGCTGGCCGGGCTCACCGCCTACCAGGCGCTGCACCGCAGCCTGAAGGTGCGCGCGGGCGAGACGGTGCTGGTGCACGCGGCGGCGGGCGGTGTGGGCTCGCTGGCCGTACAGATCGCGAAGGCGCACGGTGCGCGGGTCATCGGGACCGCGAGCGAGCGCAACCACGACTACCTCCGGTCGCTGGGCGCCGAGCCGGTGACGTACGGGGACGGGCTGGCCGAGCGGGTGCGCGCGCTGGCACCCAAGGGTGTGGACGCGGTGCTCGACCTGGTCGGCGGCGAGGCGCTCCAGGCATCGCCGCAGCTGCTCGCCGAGGGCGGGCGGCTGGCGTCCATCGCGGACGGCGCGGTGAAGGAGCTCGGGGGCGACTACGTCTTCGTACGGCCCGACGCGCCGGACCTGACGGCGCTGGGCGAGCTGGTGGAGCGGGGAGAGCTCAAGGTCGAGGTGGCGTCGGTGTACCCGCTGGAGAAGGCCGCGGACGCCTTCCGGGAGAGCATGGGCGGGCACACCCGGGGCAAGATCGCGATCAGCGTCGCCTGACGGGCGCACAGCAGAACCTGACGGGCGCACAGCAGAAGCGGGCCGCCACCGCCGGCGGGGGGCGCAGGACGGTGGGCGGCCGCCCCCCCGCCGGCGGCGCCCGGGGGCCGGGGGGGCTCTAAACCAGAGCGGAGGAGTGGGCAGCAAAAAAAACCAGC
>NZ_JBHXRV010000030.1:93063-109165 GCF_042716745.1 Streptomyces sp. NPDC058663 | reverse complement strand
CACCTGGACCGTCCGATCAGTCGGTGGTCGCCGCCGGCTTCATGCGTCCGCCGGTGCCCCGGGTCACCTGGCTCACCACGCTCGTGTGGAAGTGCGCGACGGCGGCGTCCACGGAGCGGATGAATCCCGTCTCCGCGTTGCCGCGCGTGCTGCCCACGCTCTTGGAAAGGGACAGCCGGAATCCCACGGGGAAAGCCGCTCCCTTCGGGACGAGGTCTCCAGGCTCCCGCCGCAGCCTTTCCATCGTTCCTCGCGGGCCGGTGCCTTCGGTGCCCACGAGTGTCTGGATGTGCAGGTCGGCCGGTGCATTCTCCAACTGCTTGATCAGTCGTTTGACCCACGTCAGCGGAGATCCCTGGTCGGGCGCCGGTACGTCGACGGAGGTGCGCAGTCTCCCCAGCCGCAGGTCGGCCGCCAGCGAGATGATGCCGACCGCTCCGTCGACCCGGATCTCCGCCTGCAGCCGTCCGTCCTCACAGAACCGGTCGGCGAGTTCCACCCGGCGGGACTGGGGGTCGACTCCTCGTTTGGTGCGCTGGACCGGGATGACCTTCACGCCGAGTTCCCCACCGAGGCGCAGGCAGACCTGCCGTACCAAACGCTCCCAGCTCTCCACGACGCGGACGGTGCGGGGGTCCCCCGGGCACAGTGTCTCTTCATCGATGCCGTTGCGCACCGGTACCCAGGAGGGGCCCATGTTCTGGAATCCGTGACAGCCGGAGTTCTCGTGCTGGAGGTAGTGGAGAAGCTCCTGGAGGAGCCAGGCGTGTGCTTCGTGCCGCACGCCCTCATGGCGGATCAGCAGTTGGGCCTGGTGGGCCACTTCGGCCCAGGAGAGGTGCCACAGAGCCACCTTGTTCTTGCGGCGGCCGTCGGCCCTCACGTCGACGAGCGGGCTGCCTTCCAGCGCGACGTCGTTGGAGAGCGTCACCACTGCCTCGTAGCCCCGGCGCGCCGCGATGTCGACGTACGCCTGGATCTGGTCGCTCTTGAGCGCATTCCCGTTGGTCTTGGTCTCCACCAGTGCCGTCCACAGCTTGCCCGCGCGTTCGACGCGGATCACTCCGTCGGGGCGCTTCGGGCTGTCCCCATGAGGGAGGGAGACTTCGGTGAAGGTCTCCATGCGTCCCGCCGGGGCCCCGAAGGCCGCCGTCAGACGGCGGCCGAGTTCGGGTACTTGGGCCATGACGGAGAGGAGGACGGAGGTGGCCCGCATTTCGCGCTCCCGGTCGCTCTTGAGCGACGAGGCGGGGAAGAGGCGCGAGGGCCGCCAGGCGTCGTTCTCGGCGAGGGACGCCTTGGCGACCCTGGGGAGGGTGACCTTCTTCTTGGCCGTACGCAGGCGTCGCGGTGCAGGGGCGCCGGGGGCCGGCTCAGCGGGCGCGGCGGTGTGGGTGGCCTGTTCCCCGGCGGGCGCGGAGTTCACCGGGGCAGTCGTGTCCTGGGGTACGGCTTGCGCAGGGACGGCCGCGAGGAGGGGTGGCCGGGGCTCGCCCGGCGACGGCTCCGTGGGCGGCTGCGGGGCTGGTTCTGTCTGCTCGTCATCGTCCTCGATATCGATCCCGTAGTCAGTGGCGAGACCGGCCAGCCCGGTGTCGTATCCCTGTCCCACGGCACGGAATTTCCATTCCTCACCGCGGCGGTACACCTCGGCGAAGACGAATGCGCTCTCCGTGGTGGCGTCGTTGATGGCGAACCGGAGGATCTTCTCTCCCGCGCCGTCGGAGAGCTCGAGTCCGACGCTGTTCAACTCGCCGAAGGGTGCGCGCTGATGACGGCTGGCGGCGATGACGAGGCCGCCCACGTCGGCCGGGAGAGCCGGAAGGGAGAGCTGGATGCGGTCTTCGGTGCCGTCGTCGGTCGGGGTGAGCCCCAGGAGCTGCACGCTGCCGTCCGGTGCGGTCGGGTGGTTGTAGAAGTAGAAGTCGTCATTGGCCCGCACCTTTCCGTCCGCGCCGAGCAGAAGCACCGAAACGTCGGCGTCCCCTTCTCCGCTGGGGCTGTTCCAGCGCAGGCTCACGGCAAGGGATTCATGGTCTTCCGTCAGTGCGGACAGCGAAACGTTGGCGCCTTTGACGATGTCGTGCACGATTTCCCCCCACAGGACGAACACGCCGTCCCCCGGAGAACACGGCTCTGTTGATACGCGAAGACACGCGCGCTCCTCCCCAAGGAGCGTGCAGGGAGACTAGCCCGAGTGGCCCTCATGCGTGGGTGAAACGACTGACCTGTGCCCCTATGGGGTCGGCGGCCTGCGGTTCCCGGTGCCGTCCGTGGGGTGCGGGTCACGGGTCACGGCAGGCGCAGCCGGTGCGCCACCCGTTCGTAGAGCGCCTGGTGGCCGGTGTCGTTCGGGTGGTATCCGTCCGTGCGGTAGCCGCCGAACGCAGGGCGGCCCGCCGGGAGCCGGTTGGCGAGGTGGCTGTAGAGGTCGGCGCAGGGGATGGGGATGCCGCCGTTCTCCTCGCAGCACTCGCCGATGATCTCGTCCCAGTACTCCACCCTGGAGACCGGGTGTGCGGAGCGGTCCGTGGCCCACTGGAGGGTGCGGTCGCCCCATACGCCGAGAGCGACGACGACCGCGTCCGGGTTGGCGGCGGCCGCCGCCGCGAACAGGGCCCTGGCAGCATCGCGGGTGTCGCCAGGGGTGTAGGCGTAACCACCGTTGCGCCGGGCGAGGCAGTCGTTGGAGCCGAGGCCGATGACGACCAGGTCGCAGCCGAAGGGGACGGTGTCCACGGTCGCCAGGCACGTCACTCCCTGCTCGTCCCGCGAGGTCGCGCCGTTGACGCGGGTGACCTTCCAGGACTTCGCCAGCCTTGCCTGGAGGAGCGACGTCCACGCTCGGGCGTCGTGGGAGGCGAAGCTGCCCCGGCCGGTGATGCTGTCGCCGAGGACCGCGTATCTGAGCGGGAGTCCTGGGGGCTTGAGGCTCGGGGCGGCGGGGGCGGTCGCGGCGGCCGGGAGGAGGGTCGCGGATGCGGTGAGGGCGGTGCTGGTGAGGAGGGTGCGGCGGTCCAGGATCATCGGCCGCCCCTGACGGCGAGCGGGGCTGCGACGGTTTCGGGTTCGGTCCGGGCCCAGGGCAGGCACCCGGGCCGGACCGGCCGCGCCATCGGGGCGGGCCGCCCAGGCAGGGTGAGCCGCGCCATCGGTTCGGGCCGCGCAGGCAGCGTGGGCCGCGCCATCGGTTCGGGCCGCGCCATCGGTGCGAGTCGGGCGTGCGGCCGGGAGCGGGAGAGCGACCGCGTGAGCGGAGAACCTGGCAAGGCTGTGCCCCTTCGGGACAGGAAGCGGAATCGGCTCCTCACACCTCCCAGGATCTCCGGCCGGCTAATCGCACACTCCTGCATATGGGGGTCGGGGCCCGTCTGGCGTAGTACAGCGGCACCCGGGCGCCGCGCGCCGCAGAGAGTGGACATGTTGTCCCGCACCTCACCCGACTCCTGGGAGACACCATGCCCCTCTGCCTGCACCGCCACCGTGACCTCGCTCCCAGCCGCCGCCGTGACCTGGGCCTGCTCGCGCTGCGCCTGGGCACCGGGGCCGCGCTGGCCGCGCACGGTTCGCAGAAGCTCTTCGGCTGGTTCGGCGGTGGCGGTCTCGAGGGAACGGGTGCCGCGATGGAGTCCATGGGGTTCACCCCTGGCCGCCACAGCGCGCTCGCCGCCGGGCTCGGCGAGGCGGGCGGTGGCGCGCTGCTCGCGCTGGGCCTGGCCACACCGGCGGCCGGCGCGGCCGCCGCGGGGGCCATGGCGGGTGCGGTCTCCGTGCATGCTCCGGCGGGGTTCTTCGCCCAGTCGGGCGGATACGAGTACCCCGCCTTCCTCGGCTTCACGGCTGCCGCGCTCGGCCTCGCGGGGCCGGGGCGCTACTCGCTCGACCACGCCACCGGGCACCGTTTCGACCAGCCGTGGATGGTGGCCGCCGCCTTCATCGCCAGCGCGGCCGCCGCGACCGTGGTGGTCGGCAGACGGCAGCGGAACCGCGCCGAGGACAGCGGGGACGACGCGCACTGAGGCCGGCCCGGCTTCTCCCCCGCACAACGGGCTCCGGGCGCCTGGTGCGGGCATTCTCACCCTGCCTCTGGTGGGCGCACCCTCCCCTGTGCTTCGATGCGCGCGGGTGACCGGAGCTACGCCAGGGGGCAGAGTTGCGCATGGACCGAAGAGGGTTCCTCAAGGGTGCGGCGGCGCTCTCCACCGCCGGGCTGCTGGCAGGGGCGGGTGCGGTACCGGCGAGTGCGGGTGTACGGACTCGCCGGACGCGGGCTCCGGGAGTCGCGGACTGGATGGCCGGTATCGACCCGGCGCGGCCGCTGCGCACGCTGACCGTGCCCGGCACGCACGACTCCGGTGCCCGCTTCGGCGGCTGGTGGGTCGAGTGCCAGAACACCACGCTCGCCCGGCAACTCGCCTCCGGCATCCGGTTCCTGGACATACGGTGCCGGGCCTTCGAAGGGTCGTTCGCGATCCATCACGGCGCGTTCTACCAGCGTCTCAACTTCGACGACGTGCTCGCGGCGTGCCGGGACTTCCTGGCGGCGCACCCGACGGAGACGGTGCTGATGCGGGTGAAGCAGGAGTATTCGGCCGTCTCCGACGCGGAGTTCGGCGCACTGTTCGACGACTACCTCGACCGCAGGGGGTGGCGTTCGCTGTTCCTGGTCGCCGATGCGCTGCCCTCTCTCGGGCAGGCGCGCGGCAGGGTCGTACTGCTGGCGGACAACGGCGGGCTGCCGGGCGGGGTGCGCTGGGGCGACTCGTCGGTCTTCGACATCCAGGACGAC
Source organism: Streptomyces sp. NPDC058663 (assembly GCF_042716745.1). Classification (NCBI taxonomy): domain Bacteria; kingdom Bacillati; phylum Actinomycetota; class Actinomycetes; order Kitasatosporales; family Streptomycetaceae; genus Streptomyces; species Streptomyces sp. NPDC058663. Next base: position 104,376 of record NZ_JBHXRV010000030.1, on the reverse strand, counting down.
TACCAGGCGGAGCCGATCGCCAAGTACCCCAAGATCGAGGCGCAGTTCCGGAAAGCCGCCACCCAGCCGGGCAAGCAGTACATCAACTTCGTGAGCACGGCGGCCGGTCTGCCGCCCCGGTGGAACTCCGACCGTCTCCTCCCCAAGGTGCACACACTGCTGCAGAGCGCCGGGGCGGAAGGCTGGAGAGGGCTGGGCATCGTGCCGCTGGACTTCCCGAACACGCGGGCCGGACTCGTCGAGTCGCTCATCCGGCACAACTGAACCTGCGACATCCGGCACAACTGAGCCTGCGACGTCCGGCTCAACTGAGCCTGCGACGGCGGGATGGCCCCCGGCGCAGGCCCGGCCGTGCGCGTGCGTCAGACGGCGCTGAGCGGATGGGCCGCCGTCGCCGAGCGCGGGGGCCAGGTGCCGGGGGCGAGGATGCCCAGGACGTAGGCGCGGGCGACGAGGGCGGGGCGGGTCGCGGCGTCCAGCAGCTCCCGCAGGCGGCTGAGGTGGTAGTCGACCGTCTGCCGGGACAGGTTCAGCGAAGCGGCGATGGAGCCGTTGCTGCTGCCCTCCGCCAGGAGGGAGAGGATGCGGATCTGCGCGGCGGTCAGTGAGGGGCGGGGCTCGTGGGCGAGGCTCTGCTGGGTGACCACCGCCCAGACGTGCCGGGCCCGTGCCGAGGAGTGGCCGACGGCCGTCAGGTGGAGTTGTGCGCGGCGCTGCCGCCCCCGGGTGTCGACGAGCAGCGCGGTCGTCTCCACGCGTCTGGTGCGGCGGGCTATCAGACCGTCCCACCTGCTGTGCAGCCGGTCGAGGCCGGCCTCGGGGGCGAGCAGGGTGTGGGCCCGCCGGCCGACCAGGTCGGGCAGGCCGAGGTGGAACAGTTCGGCGGCTGCCGCGCTCGCCTCGACAACCCGTCCGTTCGCCGACAGCAGGGCACAGGGCAGTCCGCTGTGGTCGCGCAGAGCCCGCAGGCTCTCCTCGGCCTCCTGCCGCCGGGTGGTGGCGCGGAGGTGCTCGGTGATGTCCACGTAGATTCCGGCGACGCAGGTGCGGGCGTTCTCCCGGACCGGGAAGCGGTGGCCCAGCGCCTGACCTTCGCTGCCGTCGGGACGCCGGTAGTCCAGGGTGTGGCGCACCGGTGTGCCGCGGGTGAGGATCTCCTGGTCCAGGGCGCGGAAGCGGACGGCCTCCGCGGGACTGTCGAAGTCCTCGATGTACTTGCCGACAAGTGCGGAGGGCACGGTTCCGTAGAGGTGCGCGTAGGCGTGGTTGGCCCACAGGTAGCGGCCGTCGCAGTCCCTGATGAAGGCGGCGGCCGGGGCGAGGTCGGCCAGGCCGGCGAAGGCGGCGTAGCGGCGCGGCCCCTCGGGGTGTGCCTCGGCCTCCCGTCGGAACACGGGAAGCCGCTCGCGCAGTGCCTTGCGGCGGGAATCGTCCACAGTGGTGTCTCCGTCCGTATACGACTGGCTGACGCACAGTCACCTCGCGATGGGTATCCCGTCGCGGTGCCCCGCATGCGAGGTTCTCGGCCGAAGTGGAGGGGCAGGTGGCCGGTCCGGGCCGTCCCCCACGGCGGCGAAGCGTCCGGTCCGGGTGTCCCCGCGCGGCCAGGTACTCAGGCATTTGCCTGAATCGGAGGCGGCCACAGCGGCGTGCGGCACCTCCGCCGCCTGATCCCCTTGAGCGTGCGAGGGGGGCGCAGCCCCCCGCCCCGTACACCGGCACGCAGCGTGCGAACCACACGGCATGCGGAAGACGAACCCGACGAATGGAGACGAACTTCAGTGAGCAAGGTGCTGTTAGTACATGCCAAGGGCGGTCCGCCGCTCGGCCATGTCCTGTCCCGGGCGGCCGCGAGGGCCGAGGTGCACCTGCTGGCGCTCAGCGCCCTTCCCCCTTCCGTGGCGGGCCCCGCGGGGAGACTGTGCGCCTCGGTCGTGACAGCCTCCGACGCACGGCGCCGCGATCTGGTCGCCCTGATCGTTTCGCGGGCCGAGGCCGTGGGCGCGGACGCGGTGCTCACCTTCTCCGAATACGCGGTCGTCGCCGTCGCGGAGGCGTGCGAGACGCTCGGCCTCGCGGGAGCGGGAAGCGCCGCCGCGCTCGCCCGGGACAAGCGGCTGATGCGGCGCACCTGGCGCGAACACGGCCTGCCGCAGCCGGAGTTCCGTCCGGTCGCCACGGAGGACGACCTGCGGGAGGCGGTGGCCGTGCTGCCCTTCCCGCTGCTCCTCAAGGCGGCCTGGAGCGCGGGTTCCACCGCGCACCAGATCATCCGCTCCCCGCACGAGGCCCCGGCGGCGTGGCGGCGCTCGCGCGAAGTGATGGCCGAGTCGGCCCTGTTGGGCTACTCGGAGCTGCATGTGGCTGAGGCGGACGCGGACTTCGTGGTCGAGGAGATCGTGACCGGCACCGCTTCGGACTGGTTCGACGAGTCCGGCTGGGGCGACTACGTCAGCGTCGAGGGCGTCGTGGCGGACGGCACCTTCCACCCGGTCTGCCTCAGCGGCCGGATGCCGACGGTCGAGCCGTTCACCGAGCGCGCGGGCATCACGCCCGCCCTGCTGCCCGCCGCGGCGCAGGACCGGATCGTGGCACTCGCCCGCAGGTCCGTCGACGCCCTCGGACTGCGCGACTGCGGCACCCACACCGAGATCAAGCTCGGCGCGGACGGCCGGATGTGGCTGATCGAGACGGCCGCCCGGTTCGGCGGGGCGATGACGGTGCCGCAGATCGAGGAGGTCTTCGGACTCGACCTCGTCGGCATGCTGGTCGACCATCTCCTCGGCCGCCCGGTCGAGTGGCCGGAGCAGGCCCTGACTCCGGCGCAGGCGCACGGCGCGGCCGGCTCGCTCGTCGTCCTGGCGGTCGACAGCCGGGGCGAGCCCTGGCAGGACCGCAGGGTCTGGGACTTCCCCGCGGTCGCGGCGGACGTCCCGCTGGGCCCGGGCAGTGAACTGTCGGTGGTCGCCGAGAGTTCCCTGCCGGACGGCAGCCCGGTGCCGGTCTACGACCCGGCGGCGGGCGCCAACACCATGGCGGCCCTGTGTCTGCTCTCGGCCACCGGCCCGCTCACCGTGCTCCGCGATTTCGAAACCCTGGTGGACGCCCTGCCGAAGGTCCTGCCCGCCGTACAGCCCGAGGAGGTTTCCCGATGACCGCACCCCTGACCACCGGCGCCGCCGGGCCGGCGACGGACCGCACGGTCGTCGGCGAGAACCTCTCGCTGCCGCTGTTCCGTACGCTCTCGGGGGTCCTGGCCGGTCACCCGTACCTCAAGGTCGTCGTCGACCGCGCCGAGCACACCTGGCACCTGCTCGACACCGCCGCGCACCCCTTCCACGCGGACTACATCGCCACCCGCGTCCTGGGCATGGACCTCGCCGCCCTGGACGCCGGACTCGACGCGTTCAACGCCTCCGTCTACATGGACCCCGGGCGACGCTTCCTGCTAGGGGTGCTGTCCCTGCACACCGAGCAGGAGGCGGACGGCCGCGAGCGCACCTTCCTCGTCCTGGAGACGACCGAGGCCGACACCATGAACGGCGAACTGCTGCTTTTCTTCTACGAGTTCGTACGCGAGCGGGTCGACGGCAAGTTCCCCGTCCTGCTCAAGCCCGCCAATCACGGGCAGGAGGAGGAGCTGGCCGCGATCAGCGAGCTGCGCGTGCCCCGCATCCTGAGCCACGAACTCTTCGGCTCCAGGACGCGCACCCCGCTGAATCCGGGCGAGGCCACCGGGCGACTGCGGTTCTTCCGCACGCACGAGGAGTACGCGGCCGCCGCGGCCGGTCTCGGCTGGGCGGACATCGTGGCGATGGCGTGCCTGCCGGACGACGTGCCCCGGGTGGCCGGATTCCTCAACACCGCGCCGATCACGCCGCTTTCGCACACCAACGTCCTCGCTTCCGGCTGGGGCATACCCAATGCGATCGTGCGCGACCTGGAGCAGCTCGTCGACCAGGACCGCCTCGACGGCGAGTGGGTCCGTTACCGGGTGGGCGAGCAGGAGATATCCCTGGAGCGGCTGGAGGACGCACCAGACCTGCGGGCCCCGGCCTGGCACCAGCAGCGCATCCGGCTGGAACCGCCGCTGCTCGAAGACACGCCCGTCCTGGCCCTGCACCGGCTGCGCCGCACCGACCGGGACCGTTACGGCACCAAGGCCGCCAACCTCGGCGAGCTGCACCACGTGCTCGACAGCCGTACGGCGGACCTGACCGCCTTCTACGGGCGGCCCCGCCCGCCGCGCCCGGATCTCTACGGGCACCTCGCGGCCCGGCTCGGCCTAAGCGCGCCCGACCCCTCCGCGCTGCGCTCCGGGGCAGCCGACTTCGTGGCGGCCACGGTGGGTGCCCCGCAGGGCATCGCGCTCCCCTTCGCGCTCCAGCAGCACTTCCTGGCCTCCTCCCCCGCCATCCAGCAAGGCATCGGCAAACTCAAGCTGGCCCTCGAACTGGATGCCACCGACGTCCTCGACTCGCTGTGCCTGCACCTCCAGCACCTCATCCGGCACACTCCCGTCCCCGAGTCCGTCACCCGGCAGATCAACCAGGCCTTCCCCGCCGCAGCAGGCGCGTGCGCGCGGCTGGTCGTGCGCTCCTCCTCGAACGCCGAGGACCTTCCCGGCTTCTCGGCCGCGGGGGTCTACGACTCGGTCACCACCGTGCGCGGAACCGCCGAACTCCTGGACGCGGTACGGCAGGTGTGGGCGTCGCTGGTCTCGCCGCGCAGCGTGCGGCTGCGTCATCAGGTCGGCATCTCGCTGGACGACACCTACATGGGTGTGATCGTCCAGGAGTACGTACCGGCCTCGCTCGGCGGTGTCCTGGTCACCTGTGATCCGACCCGGCGCGAGGACTTCCGCAACGTCTACCTCAACTGCTCCCCCGGCTCCCCCGAGCAGGTGGTCGACGGCTCCGTCCTGCCGCAGCAGTACCTGTACAACACCGTGGAGGGCGGCGGCCGCACGGTCGCCCTGGGTTCCTGGGGCGAGGCCCTGTCCGCGGCCACCCGCGCGCGGCTCGCCGACCTGTCGCTGACGGGGCGGCTCCTGCAGTCCCACTTCAGCGGTTCGGACCCCGGCGGGGCCGGCCCCGGGGCGGTGGACGCGGCCGGGCCGGACGTGGACCGGCCGCTGGACATCGAGTGGCTGATGACCGACGCGGGCGACTTCCGGCTGGTCCAGATCCGCCCGTACGCGCTGTGAGGCGGCTCGCCGGGCGGGTTCGACCCGCGGAGGGTGCGCGCACGCGCCCGACGGCCACCGCCCGTCGGATCATCCGCCTCAACTACGGCTTCCAGCTGCTGTTCAACCTGCTGTGATGGATGCCGGTGTTCTACGCCTACCAGAAGGCGGCCGGACTCTCCGACGGACAGATCTTCGGCATCCAGAGCATCTACTACGTGGCGTTCTGCCTGTTCGAGATCCCGACCGGGCTGATCGCCGACCGGATCGGCACCCGCAACTGTCTGCGTGCCGGTGCGGTGGTCATGACCGCGGCGAACCTGGCTCCCGTGGTCAGCGCCTCGTACACCGGCTTCCTGGTGCACTTCCTCGCCATCGCGGTCGGCCGCTCACTGACCTCGGGAGCGGCGAGCGCCTACTTGTACGACGGGCTGCGGCGGGAGAAGTGCGATGCGCACTATCTTCGGGCGGAGGGCACCGCGCGGGCGCTGGGGCTTGCGGCGAAGGTCGTGTGCTGGCCGCTGGTCGGGCCGCTGATGACCGTGGCGCACGCGGCCCCGTACGTGCTCAGCGCCGCGAGTGCTGCGGGCTCGCTCGTCTGCGCCGTCGCACTGCCCCGGCTCGCGGGGGAGGAAGCCGGTGCGGGGAAGGCGGCGGACCGGGCTGCGGGAGGGCGCAGGGGCGGCGCGTTCCTGCGGGACGCCGGGGCGGCGCTGCGCTGCGTCGCGTCCTCGCGGTGGCTGGCCCTGGTGATGGTGCAGGGGGTGGCCGTGTTCACGCTCTCCCGCATCTGCCAGGTCAACCTGTTCCAGCCGATCCTGCTGGACCACGGCATCGCGGAGGCCTCGCACGGCGGGGTGATGGCCGCGATGACGGTCGCGGAGGCGGTCGCGTCGGCCCGCCCGCACTGGCTGAGCGGGCGGCTGACACCGGTCGCCTGGGTGTCGGTCCTCAGCCTCGCGCTGGCGGGCACGCTGGCTGCGATGACGTTCGGCGGGCCGTGGGCCGTCGTGGCGCTGCTCTGTCTGTTCGCCGCGGCGGCGGGCTTCGCGTATCCCGTGCAGCGGAAGCTGGTGAACGACGCCGTGCCGCCGGACGCCCCGCGCGCCACGCTGCTGTCGGTGGAGAGCATCGTGGACCGCGCGGTGTGCGCACTGGCCGCGATCGCCGTCGGCGCGTACCTCTCCGCGGGGCGGCTGGACGACCTGCTGTGGCACAGCGCGCTGGCGACGGCGGTGCTGCTCGGCGTCTTCCAGCTGCTGCTGCGCAGCGGGGCGGTCAAGCGGGTCCGGGCGGACGCGCGTGCGGCGTCCGCCCCCGCGGAGAGCTGACCCGGCGCCCCGCGGTGGGTCAGCGGGGGCGGTGGCCGAGCAGTTCCACCAGCCGTACGGGAAGGAACGCGGGCAGATGGGGACGGCCGACCTGGTACGGGACGAAGCCCAGCGCGGCGGCGGCCCTGACCTCTTCGGCCGTCTCGGCCTGGTGGACGAGGCGGCAGCGGCTCCCGGCCGCCTTCGCGCGCTGCCAGAGGGCGGGAGCCGGTTTGCGTTCGGCCTCGGTGCGGGGCGTGAGGATGCGGTCGCCGAAGTCCGCCCACGCGAAGGGCACGGGACCGCGCCACGTGGCGTCGACCTCCTGCTTCAGCCTGGCGGCACGCGCCGCGTCGGTCGTGCCCCAGGAGGGCGGCACGTTGGTGATCAGGCCGACCTGGATGTGACGTTCGCGCAGGGCTCGCAGGTAGGCGGCCGCACCCGGCCGGTAGCCGATGCCGCCGTCCTCGGCGGTGTGCACGAGGGTTTCCCCCAGGTCGAAGTACACGACGGGGCAGGTGCGTGGGGCTGTGGTTCCCGCGCTGCCGGGGGCGGCCGCGCCCGCCGTCGTGCAGAGCACGGTCGACGCGAGGGCTGTGCCCAGCGCGACGGCCGTGCGGGCCCAGCCTCTGGAGGTCGTTCTGTTCATGGCGTCCTTGCCCCTCTCCTCGCGCATCGCGCGGATGCTCGGTTGTCCGGTTCATGACAGGTTGCGTCTCCGGGGCTCCGCGTCGGCGGCCGGTTGCCCGGAGGGTCCCTGGGACATCACTGGTCTACCGCGCTCTACCCCCGCAAGCCGCGTATCAGTCGGGCCGGGCGGCAACTCCCGGTGGAAATGCGGCTGCGGACGTCGAGCCGCCCCTATTAGGCTGCGCTCGCGTGGGGCGCGCGGCGTCACCGCGTCCGCCGTCGGATCGGAGCTGCACACGGTATGGCCAGTCACTTGTCCGCGATCTGTTTCCGCGCGTCCCGGCCCGCCGGTCTGGCGCGGTTCTGGTCCGGGATGCTGGGCTGGGAGCCGGCCGACGGCCCTGAGGGCGATGTGCTGGTCCTGCCCCCCGAGCCGGCCGGTTTCCACCTCCGCTTCGTCCCGGGGGCCGAACCGAAGACCGGGCAGAACCGGGCCCACTTCGACCTGACGAGCACGACCCCCGAGGATCAGCGGAGGACGGTGGCCAGGGCGCTGGCCTTCGGCGGCAGGCACATCGACGTGGGCCAGCTCCCGGAAGAGGGACATGCGGTGCTCGCCGATCCTGACGGCAACGAGTTCTGCGTCATCGAGGCCGGCAACAACTTCCTCGCGGACACCGGCTTCATCGGGGCCCTGGCCTGCGACGGTACGCAGGAGGTCGGGTACTTCTGGAGCGAGGCCCTGGGCTGGCCGCTGGTGTGGGACCAGGACCAGGAGACCGCGATCCAGTCGCCGCGGGGCGGTACGAAGCTCACCTGGGGCGGCCCCCCGGTGGCGCCGAAGACGGGTGCGAACAGGCTGTTCTTCGAGCTGACGTGTCCCGCCGGTGGTGACGAAGGCGCGGAGATCGACCGTCTGCTCTCGCTCGGTGCCACGCGCGCCCCCGCCGACGGGCGCGAAGGCGGGGGCGACGGCAACGAAGTGCGGCTGCTCGACCCCGACGGCAACGAGTTCTCGGTACGCAGGCACGGCTAGCACCTGAACGGGAGCCGGACCCGACGGGGCAGGAGAGCCGTCCACTGGGCGTCCCGGAGGTCTCCGCCCGCCCACTGTCCCGGGCATCGGTACTGCGTACGGCCCAGTCCCCCGCGCCCCGGCGCCGTGCGGTGTCTTGACTGGGCGGTATGAACACCGAGGCCGCCCGGACCCCCGAGGCCACCGACCGCAAGCCGTCGGCCGCCGCGTACCGCAATCTCCTCGTGGCGACGATCGGCTTCACGCTCACGTTCTGGGCCTGGGACCTGATCGCGCCGCTGGCCGTCGGTTACAAGGAGCGGCTGGGGCTCAGTTCGTTCCAGCAGTCGCTGCTCGTCGCGGTTCCGGTGCTGGTGGGGTCGGTGGGACGGATTCCCGCGGGCGCGCTCACCGACCGTTACGGGGCGAAGCTGATGTTCCCGCTCGTCTCCGCCCTGACCATCGTCCCGGTGCTGCTGCTGATTCCCGCCAGGGACAGTTACGGTCTGCTCCTGGTCGTCGGTTTCCTCCTCGGCCTGGGCGGCACGACGTTCGCGATCGGTGTCCCGCTGGTCAATTCCTGGTTCCCGCCCTCCCGGCGGGGCTTCGCGCTCGGGGTGTTCGGCATGGGCACCGGCGGCGTCGCCCTGTCCGGGTACTTCACTCCACGCATCGCCGCGCACGGCGAGAACCTCCCCTTCGTAGTGGTCGCGGTCGCGCTCGCCGTCTTCGCGGTACTGGCGGCCGTCCTGCTCACCGACCGGCCCGACCGGCAGGTTCCCGTCGCCCCGCTCACCTCCCGGCTGCGGCAGGCCGGCCGGCTGCGGGTGACCTGGGAACTGTCCGCCCTCTACGCCATCGGGTTCGGCGGGGTCGTCGCGTTCGGTGTCTATCTGCCGACGTACCTCAAGACCTGGTACGCGCTCTCGCCGACCGACGCCGGGACGAAAGCCGCCGGATTCGCCCTGGTCACCGTCCTGTTCCGGCCCCTCGGCGGGCGGCTGTCGGACCGTGTCCACCCGGCTGTCGTCACCGCCTTCGCCCTCGCCTGCGTGGCCCTGTTCGCCGTCGTCCAGGCCTTCGACCCCGCCCTCGGCCCGCTGGGGACCGTCGCCCTGCTCGCCATGGCCGCCGGACTCGGTACCGCGGGCGGCAGCGTCTTCGCCCTCGTCTCGCAGGTCACCCCGCAGTCCCAGGTCGGCAGCGTCACCGGCATCGTCGGCGCGGTGGGGGGCCTCGGCGGATTCGTACCGCCGCTGCTCATGGGGGCCATCTACAGCGCCAAGGACTCGTACTCGATCGGTTTCATGCTGCTGTCCGACCTCGCGCTGGCGGGATGCGTGTACGCGTACGTCCGCATGCGTTCCCTGCGCGCGGAGTGACCGCAACGAGCCCCCTGCCCGGCCCGCGGCTCCCGGCGCGGGCGTTTCCCGGTCGGCGTTCCCTCCTTCCCCTGTCCCGTATACGGGACAGGGGAAGAGGGCCGCTTCAGGCCGCTGCGGGCCGCCTCAAGCCGTGTCCGGCCTCAGCGGCGCTCGGGCAGGTCTGCCTCCGCCGGCAGGGTGGGCAGCATGCGCGGCGCCCTGGTCGTCGACGCGGCCGGAGCGGGCTTCTTCCCGCAGAAGGCCGCTTCCAGCGTCCCGCCGAGCGCCGTGTTCGCAGCACCCCGGTTCGAGGTGTTCGCCATGGCGGAGAGGGCGCGCCGGCCGTCACGGGTGGCGAAGGCGTACGTGTAATAACCCTGCACGGTGCCGGTGTGCCCGAAGACCTGGGTGCCGCAGGACAGGTCGTAGCGGCGCAGCCCGAGCCCGTAGAAACGGGTCTGGGTGGTGTCCGTCGGGGTGACCGTCGTCATGGCGTCCAGCATCCGCGGCGAGAGCAGGCGGCCCCGCATCAGCGCGGTCGTGAAGGTGTTCAGGTCGGCCGGGTCGGAGATGACCGCGCCTGCCGCCTGGGCCCAGGAGACGGTCTGCTCGGTGGAGTCGACGAGCGGCGCCCCCTCCTCGTCGGGGTGGAGGTAGCCGCGTACGTGCGTGCCGGCGATCCCGGTCTCCGGGTGGACGTAGGAGGTGTGCCGCAGCTTGAGCGGCTTGATGATGCGTCGCTCGATCTGCTTGGCGACCGGGGTCCGCGTGGCGTTCTCGATGAGCATGCCGACGACGACGAAGTTGGCGTTGGAGTACTTGTAGGCGGCACCGGGCTCGGTGGTGCGGGGTTCGGCCAGCGAGAGGGCGACCAGTTCCTGGTTCGTGAAGACACGGTTGCGCACGGCTTCGAAGCCGGGCACGGTCTTCTCGAACATGGCGTTGGTGTAGTCCGCAAGACCGCTGCGGTGGGTGAGCAGGTGGCGGACCGTGATGCGGTCGTCGGGCAGCAGCCCCGGCAGGTAGCGGTTGACCGGTGCGTCGAGCTCCAGCCTTCCCTCGTCGACCAGTTGGAGCAGGACGACGCTGGAGAAGGTCTTGCTGACGCTGCCGATGCGGAAGCGGGCCCGGGTGTCCATGACTTCGCCGGAGACGCGGTCGCGGACGCCCGCGGTGCGCGTGCGGACGCCGTCGGGGCCGGTGAAGCGCGCCATGGCGCCAGGAGCGCCGTTGGCCATGGCGGCGTTGAGGGCAGCGGTGACGCCGTCCATGTCGGGGGCGGGGGTGGCGGGGGCCGTGGGAGCTGCGGGCGCCGTGGGGGCCGCCGGTGCAGCGGAGGCCGCGGTGGCGGGGGCGAGGCCGTCGGCCAGGGCGGCGATCAGAGTGGTGCTCAGGGCCAGACGTCTGCGCGTCGACAGGGGCACGTGACTTCCTCGTTCTCGGCTCATCGGAGAGACGGCACGCCCGTGGGGTGTGCCGGGGGGCCGGAAGGAGCACTCGCTGGGCGCGTCCCTGATCCCCATGGAGCATGAGTGCCAACGCGTCACATCGGTTCCCTGTTACGGGATGACGGGGGCCAGTGCCTGGCGGGGAGGCCGTCCGGGCACAAAAAAACGCCCCGTGCGAGGGGCGGTGGGTGAACAGGGGGACTACCGGTGGGTGTGGGAGCTGACCGCGGGGCGGACGCCCTGCGGCCAGCGGGGGGGGGCGGGGGTCCCCGGGGTGGGGCGGCCCCGGTCCCCCCCCCACGGCACCACCCTTGAGCTGAGTATTATAAAAGCAGGGACACCGGGCGGTAACCGCCATGTG
>NZ_JBHXRV010000030.1:0-93053 GCF_042716745.1 Streptomyces sp. NPDC058663 | reverse complement strand
GGGGGTGGGTCGCGGGCCGGGGGGGCGGCGCCCGGCGGGGGGGGGGGGGGGGGGGGCGCCCCGGGGGGTGGGGCCTGGCCGGGTCCCCCGCCGTCGGCAGCTCCGTTCAGCTGCGTCTTTTACCAGCGGTACCAGCGGGCGTTCCCGCCCTTGGGCCTGGCGAGGAATCCGATCAGCCACAGCACGAGCACGATGATCGCGATCCACCACAGGGCCTCGACGGCGAATCCCGCGCCGAAGAGGATCAGTACGAGCAGAAGGACGAGAAGCAGGGGAACCATGGTCATCAACCTCCGAGCCACCGATTGCCCGGTCCGGTACCCCGTACACCTGTCGTTGGGCCCGTTTACCGGAGGAACTTCGGGAAAGCGCATTCCGTCGGTCTTTTGCTTCTCACACCAGCATACGAAAGTTTTTGCAATTCGCTGTTTTAGATCTTCCATCGGGGACAAGCGACGGACTGAGGGCAGCGAAGCCCCCGTCGAAGCCCCAAAGAGAACGAATTCAGGGAGTTGATTGTGATGGCAGCGGACGAAAAGGCACAGGCCACGGCCGAGCAGGCCAAGGGCAAGGCCAAGGAGACGGCCGGCCGGGTCACGGGCAACGAGCGCCTGAAGGCCGAAGGCCGCGGCGAGCAGACCAAGGGCGACGCCCGGAAGGCCAAGGAGAAGGCCAAGGACGCGCTCAAGGACTGAGGACGTTCCGCACGTCTCGCGGATCGACCGCGCGCATGTATCAGCCTGCCGGTGGGCCGGCCCCGCTTCCCCGGGGCCGGCCCACCGGCATTGAGGCCTCCGTCAGACCGCCCCGTGGCCCGGGGCCGCGATTCCGTCGTTTTCCGGCGCGCCCGCGGTGTCCGCCGGCACCTCCGCCTCGCCCAGCCGGGAGCGGATGTGCGCCCAGATCACCGCGGCCAGCGCGGCCGCCGGTACGGCGAGCAGGCTGCCGACCACCCCGGCGAGATTTCCGCCGAGTACCACCACCATCAGCACCACCGCCGCGTGCAGCCCGAGCCCACGGCTCTGGATCATCGGCTGGAAGACGTTGCCCTCCAGCTGCTGCACCACGACGATGATGGCGAGCACGATCAGCGCGTCCGTCGGGCCGTTGGACACCCACGCGATGAGCACCGCGACGAAGCCGGCGAAGAAGGCACCCACGATCGGCACGAACGCGGAGACGAATGTCAGCACCGCCAGCGGCAGCACCAGGGGCACCCCGAGCACCCACAGACCGATGCCGATGAAGACCGCGTCGAGCAGGCCGACGAGCGCCTGGGAGCGGACGAAGGTGCCCAGCGTGGCCCAGCAGCTCTCGGCCACGGCCGGGACGTCGGTGGCGAGGCGGCCGGGCAGCTGCCGGGCGAGCCACGGCAGGAAGCGCGGGCCGTCCTTCAGGAAGAAGAACATCAGGAAGAGCGCCAGCACCGCGGTGACCAGGCCGTTCACCACCGTGCTCACGCCCGTGCCGAAGGCGGTGACCATGGTGCCGGCACTGTTCTGGATGCGCTCGACCGCCGAGTCGAAGGCGCTGCTGATCTGGTCGTCGCCGATGTTCAGTGGCGGCCCGGCGGCCCACTCGCGCAGCTGCTGGAGGCCCGAGACCACTCCGTCGGCCAACTGCCCCGACTGGGAAGCGACCGGTACCGCGATCAGCGCCACGGTGCCGAGGAAGACCAGCAGGAAGAGCACGGTCACCAGGGAAGCGGCCAGGGCGGGCCGCCAGCCGCGCCCGCGCAGGAGCCGCGCCAGCGGCCAGGTCAGCGTGGTGAGGAGCAGGGCAACGACAACCGGCCACACCACCGACCACATCCGGCCTACAAGCCAGAGGGCCACCGCGGCCATCACCAGCACCAGTAGTACGTCGACAGATATGCGTGCGGACCGCCGGAGTGCGGCCTCGGATTTCACAGAACTCAACATGTCGGACATTCTGTCAGGCGCAACTCCCGAGGTCCGCCATCGAGTTGTCCGCCGGACCGCGACGCGGCCCGTGACGCTCACCCTTCCGCGGCCGCGTTCCGGCGGCTGCCGCTCGGTCGCCGGGCGTTGACCCGGTTCGGTGACTGTGCAAAAAGGTGCGTCAACAGTCGACTCCCCGCGCGGACTGCCTCGTTGAATCGAGTGACCGTTCGTACACCGAAGGAGATCGTGTTGAGCCGTACGAGCAGCAAGCGCAAGCAGAAGGGCCGCAAGCACCGTCGGGTGAACCGGACTCCCCGTCCCGTGACCCCCGCCGACCGGCGCACCGACCGCACAGCCCGCAAGCCGCTGGCCGAGCGGAGTCCCGTCGTCGCCGCACGGCCGCCGGCGGACGCCGCGGGAACCACCGCCGAGGCCGCCCTGCCGCCCGTCGACGGGTTGAGCCGGCACGCGCAGCGCACGTTGGACTGTCTGCGCGACGGCAGGGATCAGGGGGCCACGACGGAGGCCCTCAGTGAGGCGGTCGGCTTCACGGCGCGCACCGTCGCCAAGCATCTGGACGGACTGTCCCGCTGCGGGCTGGCCGAACAGCGAGCGGACGGCCGGTGGTCCGCCACGGGCCCGGACGCCGGTGCCGCGCCGCAGGAGTCCCCCCTCCCCGTGCAGAGCCGGGGTGCCGGCGCGACAGCGGTGAGTGCCCCGTAGCGCAGGTGTGCCCCGCAGCGACGTGAACGGCCCCGCTGCCGCCGGAAACGGTGGCGGCGGGGCCATGTCAGTGGTGTGCCCCGGCGGGCAGGACGGCCGGAGCGCCAGGCAGCGCCCCGGTCAGGGCGCGGGTGCTGCCCTCGTCAGGGCGCGGGTGCCGCCCTGGTCAAGGTGCACGCGCCGTCCTTGCAGGCACGCTCCAGGCGGCCTCGGGAGACGGTCTGGGCGAGGCCGATCAGCCAGCAGGTCGGGCATCCTCTGAAGGCCACAAGTCCCAGAGGCGCGGCCAGCAAGGTGACGGGGCCCGCGACGGGCACCAGGGCGATCGACCCGATGATCAGCCCGAAGCCGAGCAGCCCGCGCACCAGGTGCCTCGGGACGGAGGCACTGGCGAAGTCGGGGGCCGAGCGGTCCGGTTTGTCGACGTCGGCGGTCTTCATGACCGGCCCTCTCCTTCGGTTGCTTCCTCGCCGGCCGCCAGCACCTGACGCAGGGCGGCTCGTGCCCGGTGGAGTCTCGACTTCATGGCCGGGTTGCTCAGACCGAGCGACCTGGCGACGTAATGGCCCGGGTATCCCTGTACGTCTCTCATGATCAGCACCTGCCGCTGGTCGCGGGGCAGGCTGCCGACGGCGACGGCGACCCGCTCGGCGTCCAGGCGCCGCAGGGCCGACTTCTCCGCGGAGGGCACTGGCTCACCGTCGGCCTCCTCGGCGGGGGACGTCGAGGAGGCGAGCAACCGCAGCTGGCGCAGGCATTCGTTGCGCACGATGCGGTACATCCAGGAGGCGAGCGCCCCGGAGGCACGGAGCGTGCCGATCTTCCGGTAGAGGATGATCATCGCTTCCTGGGCGGCGTCCTCGGCATCCTGCGGTGTCGCGCACAGCGAACGCGCGAACCGGCGCACGTGGGGCTGCGATTCCATGACCACGGTGGTCAGCGAGGGGATGTCGCCGTCCTGGGCCGCCCTGATCAGCCGGTCGTCCGGCCAGCGGTGACTGCGGTTCATGTGCCCCACCCGTGTCCGAAGGTCTGCCGCGGTGAGCGGCGCGCGTCAGCCACGGCTGCGGCTCCTGCGCTTCAGCAGCGTCACGGTACAGAGGCAGATCAGCAGGCCGGCGGCCACGGCGATGATCACCGTCATCATGGTGTGTTCCTCCCACATCCACCGGCCCGGGCGGCCGGTACGGGTACGAGAGGCGGCGGTGGGCGAAAAGGATTCATCTCTCGGCCGCCGGGACTGGCCGGGCCCGGCGGCCGGCTCTGGGTACGGCTGCTCGACGTGCCGCGTGCACCGGCCTCGCACGGTGGGTGCGCGGACAGCGAACTCGTTCTGGACAGCGACGCCCCGTCCCTCGGCGCGCATGGCCGCCACCCGCTGACCGGCCACGCCACAGGTGCCGCTGCGTCCGCGTGGAACCGCTGCCTCGGGGCAGTGGCTCCACGCGGGCGTGCTAGTGGCTGAGACGGGCGAACCGGCGGACCGCCAGGGGGAAGAAGACCGCGATCAGCAGGACGGGCCAGGCCACCGCCAGCAGCCCGGCGTGTTCGGCGGCCCAGGAGGTCGCCGCCCCCGTCTGGTTGCCGAACAGCTCGCGCACCGCCGTCGCCGTCGCCGACAGCGGGTTCCACTCCACGGCCGCCCCCAGCCAGGCCGGCATGGATTCGGGCACCGCGAAGGCGTTGGACAGGAAGCCCAGCGGCCAGACCAGGATCTGCACCGCCTGCACCAGTTCCGGCTTGCCCGCCACCATCGCCAGCTGGATGCCGAGCCACAGCATCGCGAACCGCAGCAGGAGCAGCAGCCCCACGGCTGCCAGGAAGGCCGCCGGGCCGCCGTGCCAGCGCCAGCCGACCGCGTATCCCACTGCGATCATCACGGCCAGGCCGACTGCGGACTGGAGCATGTCCGCGACGCTCCGGCCGACCAGCACCGCGCCCGACGTCATCGGCATGGAGCGGAAGCGGTCGACGACTCCCCTGTTCAGGTCCTGGGTGACCGCGAGCATCGTCGCGTCGAGCCCGAAGACCATGGTCAGCGCGAGCATGCCCGGGACGAGGAAGTCGACGTACTCCCCCGCCAGGCCCTTTCCACCGCCCATCAGGAAGCCGAACATCAGCAGCAGCATCACGGGGAAGACCAGGCCCACCACCACCTGGACCGGCTGCCGTGCCCAGTGGGCGAGTTCGCGGCGGGTGAGGGTCCAGGAGTCGGACAGCGCGTAACCTGCGGACATCACACGTCCTCCTTCGTCCGGGCCTTCGTCGCCGCGGTCGCGTCCTGCGCCGGACCGTTCGTCAGATGCAGGAAGACCTCGTCCAGCGTCGGCCTGCGCACCGCGATGTCCTCGGCCACGATCCCGGCCCCGGCCAGCGCCTGGACGACCGTGGTGAGGGCCGCCATGCGGTCGACCACCGGTGCGCTCACCAGTCGCCGGTCCTCGTCCACCGAGGCGCCGGAGCCCAGCAGGGCCGCGGCGGTGGAGAGCTGGGACCTGTCGTGCAGGACGATGTCGATGCGGTCGCCGCCGACCTTCGCCTTGAGCTCGTCCGCCGAGCCCTCGGCGATGACTCCCCCGCCGTCGATGACCGCGATGCGGTCGGCCAGCTGATCGGCCTCCTCCAGGTACTGGGTGGTCAGCAGAACGGTGGTGCCTCCCCCGACGAGCGAGCGCACCGCTCCCCACACCTCGGCCCTGCCGCGGGGGTCGAGCCCTGTGGTCGGTTCGTCCAGGAACAGCACGTCCGGATCGGTGAGGAGCGAGGCGGCGAGGTCAAGCCGCCGGCGCATGCCTCCGCTGTACTGCTTGACCGCCTTGCGGCCGGTGTCCGCGAGGCCGAACCTGGCGAGCAGTTCGTCGGCCCGCGCCCCGGCCCCGCGGGCCCCCAGGTGGTAGAGCCTGCCGAACATCTCCAGGTTCTGCCGGCCGCTCAGCTCCTCGTCCAGCGCGGCGTGCTGGCCCAGCAGCCCGATCCGCCGCCGCACCTGCGCGGGCTCCTTGCGCACGTCGTACCCGGCGACCCGCACCCGGCCCTCGTCCGCGCGCAGCAGGGTGGTCATGATGCGTACGGCGGTGGTCTTGCCCGCCCCGTTGGGCCCGAGCACCCCGAACACCGCGCCGGCCCGCACGGTCAGGTCGAGACCGTCCAGGGCGACCTTGCTCCCGTAGCGCTTGCGTACTCCTTCGACGACCAACGCGTCGGTCAATGCAGCCCCTCCACCCCAATTAGTCAAACTTGACTACGACCGCGAAGGTACACCGTTCTTCGACGCTAGTCAAACTTGATTAGCGTGAGCCGCCCGAGCGCCGGGCCCCCTGCGCCCGGGGACTCAGCTGTCCGCGTACGGGTTCACCTGGCCATCGGCGAGCACCCCCACGAAGGGTTCACCGCCCTCGCCCGCGAAGGAGTACGCTCCGCCCTTGATCCGCTCGATGAGCCCCTGCGTCCACTCGGCGCCCGCGTCAGCCGAGTGCACCCACATGTGCATGATCTCGCCGATGTGACCCAGGGATTCGGGGCCGCTCTCGGGCGTGTAGTGCTCGGTGACGGCCCGCCGCCAGGCCTGGAGGCCGCGCACCCGCTCCTCCAGCAGGGCGACCGCTTCGTCCCGCTCCAGGTCGACGATGAACCCCAGGGCGGCCGAGAGCATGTCCGTCTTCTGGTCGTACGCGGTCAGGGACGCGCGCAGCAGCTCGAGGAACTCCTCCGTGCCGTCCGGCGTGATCTCGTACTCGACCCTGGGCGGCCCGCCAACCGCACTCGGCGCGACCTCGTGCGCGAACAGCAGGCCCTGCTTGGCCAGTTGCTTCAGCGCGTGGTAGATCGACCCCGGCTTGGCATTGGACCACTCGTGGGCACCCCAGTACTCCAGGTCGTTGCGGACCTGATAGCCGTGCGCCCGACCGTGCTGCCGCACGGCCCCCAGCACCAGCAGCCGGATTGCCGACATCCGCACACCTCGTTTCCCGCCCAGCCCCGTCTAGTCAACTTTGACCAGGTTAGTACGCGCCAGCGAAGTGATCACTCGTTGGTGAGTTCGCCTGCTGCCACCGCGGTCGCGGCCCGACGCTGGGCCGAGCGGTGCGCGACCGGTGCGCCACGGGTTGAGGGTGGACATGACGCGGAACACGGAAGACCAGGCGGGCCCGGACGGCCACGTGGTGCTGCTGGCGGTCGGGCTGGCGGACCTCGCCGTGCGCACGGCGGGCTCGGCGCTCGGGGCCGCGCGCGGGCTGATGCGGCGTTCGGACGCCGCCGCGCTCGCGACGGAGGCCGAGCGGGACCTGATGGCGCGCGGACGCCTCGTACTCGACAGGTACGCGGCCGCACCGCCCGCGTACCTGGAGACGCTCGCCCAGCAGTCGCTGGCCAGGCGGGCCGTCGATGACCGCTGAGATGTGGGAGGCGGCCGGCTTCCGGGCGCGCGTCGACGAGGTGCTCCGCGGATTCGTCCTGCGGGAGAGCGACCTGCTGGCGGAGATCGACCCCGCGCTGGGGCCGGTGGCCCAGGAGCTCGAAGAGGCCGCCGCGACCGGCAAACGGCTGCGCGCGGCGTTCTGCTACTGGGGCTGGCGGGCGGCGGGGCAGCCGGACAGCGACGCCCTGCTGCGGGCGGCCGCCGCCATGGAACTGGTGCACGCTGCCGCGGTCGTGCACGACGATCTGATCGACGACAGCCCCCTGCGCCACAGCCGGCCCACCGCGCACATGGCGCTGCGCGCCGCCGTGGCACAGCATCCCCGGCCCGGTGCGGCGGCCCGGTCCCTGGCCATGCTGGTCGGGGACCTGTTGATGTCGCTCGCCGGGCAGCTGTTCGTGACCAGCGGACTGCCGGCCGCCTATCTGGGCCGGGCCCGCCCCCTCTGGGCGGCGCTCGCCCGGGAGCTGGTGGCGGGCGAGTGCCTGGAGATCCTGCACACCGGAGCCGAACCCGATACGGCGGCCTCGCTGAAGGTCGTCCGGTACAAGACCGCCAAGTACACGGTGGAGCAGCCCCTGTTGATCGGGGGCGCGCTCGCCGGGGCGAGTGAGCGGCTGCGCGAGGGATTCTCGGCGTACGGGCTGCCGTTGGGCGAGGCGTTCCAGCTGCGGGACGATCTCCTCGGCCTGTTCGGTGATCCGGCGCTCACCGGGAAGGCCGACGTCGACGACGTGCACGGCCGACGGCCCACCGTCCTGCTCGCGGAGACCTGGCGGCTGGCCGGGGAGGAGGAGCGCGGGCTGCTGGGGGAGCTGTTCGGCGGAAAGTGCCGGGACAGCGGGGACGGCCTGGAGGGCCGGGGCGGGTCGGCGGAGGCGGTGCGGGAAGTGATGCGCCGACTGCGGGCGCCGGAGCGCGTCGAGGAGTTGATCGCGGTACGCGTGGAGGAGTCGCTGCGCGCGCTCGACGAGCTCAGCATGCCCCCGGCGGCGGCCGGGGCGCTCACCGCACTGGCGCACTCGGCGGCGGTCCGCAGGTCTTGAGAGTCCGCACGCGCAGCACCGCACGCACGGCCGACACAGCAAGTACCGCCCGTACGGACGCCAACCACGAGTTCCGCCCGCACGGCCGACACCACGGGCACCGCCCGCACCGGAACATCCGGAATCACCGGAATCACCGAAGACTTCACTGGAGAAGGAGTACCGCCATGAGCCGGACCGAGGCCTCCATGGACGCACTGCGGCAGGCAGGCGACGAACTCGCCGATGCCACGGTCGCCACACTCTTCGAGCGCGGGGAGGTGGGCAAGTTCAACGCCCTGATGCGGTACGTCTCCACCGTCGGCACGCCCCTGCCCGACGGTCTGCCGGACGTGGCCCGGGAGTACTTGCAAGCCACGAGTGTGCCCCCGGACTGGGTGGACTGGGAGGAAATGGAGAGGGCCCGGCTCTTCTTCATCGACAACAACGTGCACATCTCGACCGCGCTCTCCTTCGCCTCCATGCCCGCCTGTTACGTCGTCCCGCACGTGGCGAAGCTGCTGTCGGCGTCGCACGGGCTGAACTACCCCTCCAAGCGGATGGCGGAGACCGGCCAGTTCACGGTCTACCTGATGCAGCCGGATGCCTTCGAGGCGGGCAGCCGCTTCATTCCGGCCGCGCAGAAGGTCCGGCTGCTGCACGCCTCCATCAGGCATCACCTCCGCCGCGAGGACCGCTGGGACGCGGATTCGCTGGGGGTGCCGATCTGTCAGGAGGACATGATCGGCGGGCAGATGTTCTTCTCCCTGCTCGTCCTGGACAGCCTGCACCGGCTGGGCATCCACATGTCTACCGAGGGGGCGGAGGCCTACTACTACGCCTGGCGCGTGGTGGGCGCCATGCTCGGCGTCGACCAGACTGCGGTGCCCCGGGACCTCCAGGACGCCCGCCGCTTCCTCGACCTGTACATGCTCCGGCACATGGGGCCGTCCGCGGAGGGCGTGCAGCTCACCCGGCAGCTCATCGACCTCTACGAGGAAGTCGTGCCCGGCACCGTGCTGGATCCGATCGTCTCCGCCCTCATCCGCCACCTCGTCGGCGACACCTGCGCGGAGTGGCTGGAAGTGCCCCGCACCCCGTTCGACACCGTCGTCAAGGCCGTCCCCCACCTGCTCGGGGTCCTGGAGACGATCGAGGACCACTCCCCCTTCGGCGCCTGGGCCCTGGACCGCCTCGGCCACCTCGTGTCGGTCTTCGAGTTGTCCTCACTGACGCGGGGGCGCGTCATGCACTACGCCATCCCCGAGGAGCTGAAGAAGGACTACGGGGTGTCGTCCGCACCGTCCCGCACCCGTCGCTGGACCCCGCCCGCACCCACGGGCGGGGCTCACGCCGGGCAGTGACGGGGACTGTTGACAGGATCGCAAGCGTTGATCATGATCCGGTGGAAGGCCGGACCGGTCGACGGTGTGGCTATCGCTTCGCGTTCGTACGGCCGACGGCGGCTCCCGCTACGTAGAAGAGTTGGCCTTGACCGCGAACCCGAAGTCCCGCCCTTCCCTGTCCGAAATCCGGCGCCGTCCCGCCGCGGGCCCTGCCGGGAGCCCCGTCGCACCGCTGTCCTGCGCACAGCGGCGGCTGTGGTTCCTGGCCCAGATCCAGGGCGCGGGCGAGGCCTGCCACCTGCCCCTGGCCGTGGAGCTGCGCGGGGAGCTCGACAGGTCGGCACTGGGCCGTGCGCTCGACATGCTGGTCGCCCGGCACGAGGTGCTGCGCACCCGGCTGGTCGTGGCGGATGGTGCACCCCGCCGCGAGATCGACCCGGCGGGGACGGGCTTCCCGCTTCCGGTGCGCGACCTGACGGCACACCCGGAGGCCGAGAAACAACTCGCGGTGTTGGAAAGAGGGTTCGCCGAGGCGCCTTTCGACCTGGCGGCGGACCCGCCGCTACGGGGCTGTCTGGTGGCGCTCGCCGAGGACCGTCACGTACTGCTCCTGACGCTGCACGAGGTGGCGGCGGACGCGCGCTCGCTGGAGGTGCTGCGGCGGGAACTCGGCGCGCTGTACGCCTCCTTCAGCCCGCCGGCCGTCCGGCCGGACGGCACGCACCCTGACGGTTCGGCCGCAGTGCCCGCGCTTGCCCGCCAGTACTCCGACTACGTCACGGAGCAGCGGCGTTGGCTGGACGAGGGCGTCGCAGCCGACTCCTCACGCGCCTACTGGCAGCAGGCACTCGCCGGGGTGCCCGAGCTGCTGGAACTGCCGACCGACCGGCCGCGACCCGCCGAGCAGGACTACCGGGGCGGGCAGGTACCCGTTCGCTTCGATCCCGAACTCGGCTCGGCGCTGGTGGAGTTCGCCGACCGGCATCACTGCTCCGTCTCCGAGGCCGTGCTCGCGGGCTGGGCCGTGGTGCTGTCGCGGCACTCCGGGCAGGAGGAGGTGGTGGTCGGGTCGCCCTCCGCCGGCCGTGCACGCGGCCCGTGGGACGCTCTGATCGGACACTTCACCCACACGTCGGCACTGCGCGTGGACCTCTCCGGCGAACCGACCGTCGCCGAGCTGGTCGGACGGGTGCGGAGAGTGACGCTTTGTGCCAAGGAACACGCGGAGCTCCCTTTCGAGGAAGTCCTCGCCCTGGTCAGACCGCCCCTGTCCCTGGCGCGCACCCCGCTGTTCCAGGTGATGTTCGCCTGGCGTGACACCGAGGAGGAAGGCGGCTGGGAGCTGCCGGGCCTGGAACTGACGGAACGTCACATACCCTATGCGCCAGCAAAGTTCGACCTCACGCTGACTCTGGGGATGCGACAGGGGTGTATCACCGGAACCCTGGGCTTCGCCGCGGCATTGTTCGACGCGACGACCGCCGAGCGGTACGTGCGGCACCTGCGCCAGGTGCTGAGCGAGATGGCCGGCTCCCCCGGCCGGCTCGCCCGGGAGCTTTCGCTCCTTGACCCGCAGGAGCGCCAGGAGGTGGTGTCAGGGTTCAACGGCACCGCACGGGCAGGCAACGGGGCCGGTCTGGTCGAACGCTTCGAGGACCAGGTACGCGCGCGCCCCGAGCAGATCGCGGTGGTGCACCGGGGCGAGCAGCTCGACTACGCCACCCTGAACCTGCGCGCCGACCGGCTGGCGCGCGCCCTGGTCTCCCGGGGTGTGGGCACCGACCGGGTGATCGCTCTCCACACGGACCTCTCCGTGGACATGCTGGTCGGCATTCTGGGTGTGCTCAAGGCGGGCGGGGCGTACCTCCCACTGGATCCCGCACTGCCCGCGGAGCGGCTGGCGGACATGGTGGCGGATTCCGGTGCGGCCCTGGTGCTGAGCAACTGCGCCGCATCTCAGGACGGCTGGCTGTCGCTGGAAGACCTGGAGGCCGAGAGCGCGGCCCGGGGCCCGGCGGCTCCGGAAACCGCCCCGATGCCCAAACCCGCGCCGCTGGCCGAAACCGCCGTGCCTCCGGAAGCCGCCGCGCCTGCGGGAGTCCCCCTCCCCGGGGCTGCCGCCCGGCCTCAGGATCTGGCGTACGTGATCTACACCTCGGGTTCGACCGGCCGGCCGAAGGGGGTGGCCGCCACCCACCGCGGCATCCTCAACCTCCTCGACCACTGGCTGGCGGAATTCGGCGCGACGCCTGGGCTGCCGTCCGCGATGTGGCCCTCGTTCTCCTTCGACGCCTCGGTCCAGGAGCTCCTGCTGCCCCTGACCACCGGCGGCGTGCTGCATCTCGTACCGCACGATGTGCGCAGTGATCCCGAGGCGCTGATGGGGTGGCTGGCCGAGCACCGGATCGTGGACGTGCTGCTGCCGCCCGCGTTCGTCAAGTGGATCTGCGAGGCGCCCGAGGAGCGGCTGCGCGGGCTGGCGCTGCGGTGTGTGCGCACCGGGCTGCAGCCGCTGCCCGAGGAGAGCCTGTACCGGATGGAGCAGGCGCTGCCGGGGCTGCGTGTGCTCAACGGTTACGGGCCGACCGAGACCGCCCTCTACTGCACCGCCTACCTGCGGCCGCGGCCGCTCGCCCGGCAGGCCCCGATCGGCAGACCGGTGACAAACATGAGGACCTACGTCCTTGACGAGCGGCGTGAGCCCGTGGCGGTCGGTGTGACGGGTGAGCTGTACATCGCGGGTGCGGGACTGGCACGCGGCTATCTGAACAGTCCGGAGCTGACCGCGGAGCGGTTCGTCCCCGATCCGTTCGTGCCCGGCGAGCGCATGTACCGCAGCGGCGATCTGGTGCGGTGGCTGACCGGCGGAGACCTGATGTACGTCGGGCGCGGCGACCACCAGATCAAGTTGCGCGGCTTCCGTGTCGAACTCGGTGAGATCGAGGCGGCGTTGCTCGACGAGCCGGGTGTGACCGGGGCGGCGGTGCTCGCCGACCATGACGCGAGCGGCGAGGCGTACCTCGTCGCGGCCGTCGCCGTCGGCGGGCCGGAGGCGAGTGGCGTCCCGCGTGCGGCCGCCCAGTGGCGGGCCGCGCTCGCCCGGCGGCTGCCGAGCCATATGATCCCGGCGTTCTTCGTCGAGTTGCCGAGTTTGCCGCAGACCTCCAACGGAAAGCTGGACCGCACTGCCGTGCTCGGCCTCTCCCGGGCCGCCCGCCCCGCCCAGGTCAACCAGGAAAGCCCGCGCGACCACATTGAGTTGACCCTGTATCAGATATGGCAGCGGTTGCTGCTGCACCCCGACATAGGCATTCGGGACAGCTTTTTCGACATCGGCGGAACGTCCCTCTCCGCGATCAAACTGGCCCATGCCGTGCGCGAGGAGTTCGGGCAGTCGCTGCCGGTCCGGGACCTGCTGCTGCACCCGACCATCGAGGAGCTCGGCGGACGGCTGCGCCGGGGTGCGGACGGTGCGCCGCCGAGCAACCTCCTGACCTTCCGGCCGGGTGACGGCCGTGCCACGGTCGTCTGCGTGCACCCGGCGGGCGGCACCGCCTTCTGCTATCTCTCGCTGGCCAAGGCACTGCCCGATGCGGTCGGCGTCCACGGCATCCAGTCGCCCGGGGTCAACCCCGGAGAGGCGTTCCTGCCCACGGTCGACGCCATGGCCGACTCGTACCTCGCTCTCCTCGGGCCGTTGCTCGCTTCCGGGGGGCCGGTGGTCCTCACAGGCCTTTCGTACGGTGGGCTGGTCGCGCACGAGATGGGGCGCCGACTGGCCGAGGCGGGCCGCGGAGGGCTGAGCGTGGTGCTCCTCGACACGCCGGGCACCGACGATCCGCAGGCGCGCACACAGGTCGTGCCCGCGGACATGGCGGAGTTCCGGGACAAGCTGATCAAGTTCAACGGCATGTATCCGGGCATCGACGACGCGCAGATCGAGCAGTACTTCCACCTCTACAACCACAACCGGATGACCACCGTCGGCCATGTGGCCGCCGCGACGAGGGCCAGGACCGTCCTGATGCAGGCGACCGAGGGCGCGACGCCGGAGGAACTGCGTCAGGTGCGCGACTTCTGGCAGCGGCGTACGGGCGGCGCCTGCGCCGTCGAGCCGGTGGCCTGCGGTCACTGGGACATGCTGGAGTCCGCGGAGCTGCCCCAGGTGGCAGCGCGCATCGTGGCCGAGCTGGGCACGCCGGACGGCACGGAGAGCAGACCGCCCGCCGCCGCGGACCGGTCGGCCGGAAAGGCGGCCGGGGCATGAGCGGCCTCTCCCCCACCCCCGGCACCCTCTCCGGCCTCGCCGCCTCCGTGCTCGACAGGGCCCGCCGCCACCCCTCGGCACCGGCTCTCGTGGACGGACCCCGCCGGCTCAGTTACGCGGAGCTGGACGCCGCCAGTGCGTCCGTGGCCGCAGGACTGCGCGCTTACGGCGTGCGCCCCGGCCAGGCCGTCGCCCTCTGCCTGCCGCGCTCCTGGCAACTGGTCTGCACGATGCTCGGCGTCCTGCGGGCGGGCGCCGTGGTGGTGCCGCTGGACGCCCAGAGCCCGCCGGACCGGCGCAGCCACATCCTGACCGACTCGTCGAGCAGGGTGGTGGTGCACGGGGAAGGCCGGGCGCCGTCGGCCTCAGAACTGCCGCACGGTGTCGGCGCGTTGAGTGCGCGGGAACTGCTGGCACACGACGGGACGGCAGCGCCGATCGCGCAGGGTTCCTTCGGTGCACCTGGTGCCTCCTTCCTCTTCTACACCTCCGGCAGCACCGGCCGTCCCAAGGGCGTCGAGGTGTTGGACGCCGGAATTCTGCGGCTCGCGCTGCCCGGATATCTGCCGGTGGCGGCCGATGGTGCGCGCTTCGCCTGCACGTCCAACCCGGCCTTCGACGCGCTGAGTTTCGAGGTCTGGGTTCCGCTGCTGACCGGCGGCTGCTGTGTGATCCTCGGCGACGACACGGTGCAGAAGCCCCAGGGGCTGGCGGACGCGCTGGAGCGGCTGGACATCGATGTCCTCTTCATCACCGCGGCGCTGTTCAACGCGGTGGTCGACAAGGTGCCGCACTGCTTCTCCGGCGTCGGCCAGGTGCTGGTGGGCGGCGAGCAGCTCAACGCGCGGCTGATCAGGCGGTGGTACCTGCACAACCGCGGCAGCTCCACCCAGTTGCACAACGTCTACGGACCGACCGAGGCCACCACGTTCGCGCTGTCCCACCCCGTCCCCCGGGAGTTCGACGGCGAGGTGGTCCCCATCGGCCGCCCGCTGCCCGGCACTCACGCGCTGGCGGTGGTCGACGGAAGCCGGATCGCCGAGCCCGGTGAGACGGCCGAACTCCTTCTGGCGGGGGACGCGCTGGCTGCTGGGTACCGGAACCTCCCCGAGGAGAGCGCGCGCCGGTTCGTGACCCTGCCGTGGTACGACGGCGGGGCCCGCCGCCACTACCGGACCGGTGACCTGGTGCACCGGGACGCCGAGGGCCGCTACTCCTACGTGGAGCGCGCCGACCGGCAGGTGAAGGTGCGCGGTTTCCGCATCGAGCCCGGTGAGCTGGAGCGCCGCATCGTCACCCATCCCGCGGTACGGCAGGCATACGTGTGCACCCGGCGCGACGCGCACGGCGTCAACGAGTTGCTGGCCCATCTGGTGCTGGGCGCTCCGCTGTCGTACGAGGACTTCGCGCGGCACGTGGCCGACGGGCTGCCCTCGTACATGCGCCCGCACCACACCTATCTGGTCGACGAGCTGCCGCTGAACGCGAACGGCAAGGTCGACAGGGACGCGCTGCTGAGCCGGACGGACGCGCCCTGGCGGGGCACGGAGGCGCACGGCGCCGAACAGGACGCGCCCGCCGCGCTCACGGACACACAGCGCGAGCTGCTGGTCCTCGCCGCGTCGGTCACGGGCGTGGAGGGCCTGCGGGTGTCGGACCGCTGGATCGCGGTCGGCGGCGATTCCCTCAAGGCCCTGCGGCTGCGTTTCGAAGTGCGGCGGATCTGGGGCGTCGAGCTGCCGCAGGGCCTCGTCCTGTCCTCGGACTTCGCAGGACTGGCCGGCGTGATCGGCGCGGGGCGCACACCGGGTGGCTCCACGGGCGGCAGCCCGTATCCGACACCGGCCGCCCCCGCCGGAGCCGTCTGGGGACCCGCCACGGCCGAACAGGAGCGGCTGTGGCTGCTCCAGCAGCAGGACCCCGGTTCCCTCGCCTACCAGGTGCCGCTGGCGTTCCGCGTGGCGGGCAGGGTCGACGTCCCCGCGCTGCGGCATGCCCTGTGCGGTCTGGTGGCCCGGCATCCGGCACTCCGTACCTCCTTCGAGGCCACACCCGGGGGGCTGCGTCAGGTGGTGGCCGCGCCGTACGACCCCTGGCACGAGCCCGCCGCCGGGGCGGCCCGGGGCGGGGCGCGCGACGACATCGCCACCGCCCCGCTCTTCACCGACCCCTTCGACCTCTCGCGGCCGGAACTCCTCCGGGCGTGCTGGGTGCCCCGGCAGAACGGGCAGTGCTCGCCCGGCGTCCAGGACGGGCAGGACGGGCAGGACGGTGGCGAACTGCTGCTGTCGCTGCACCACATCGCGGTCGACGGCTGGTCGCTGAACGTCCTGTTCGGCGAACTGTCGGCCGACTACACCGCGGCCGTGGGAGCACGGGATCCACGGGCGCAGGAGACTCCCTCCGAAGCGCCGGCCGCGCCGACCCCTCTCGACTTCGCCGCCTGGCAGAGCGAGTGGTTCCCGCACGAGGCCTACCGCGACAGGCGTGCCCAACTCCGTGCCCTGCACGCGGAATGGGAGGCGTCCGACACGACCGCACGCCACCCCTCGGGCCCGCTGGAGCCGGTCCGTACCACCGCGGAGCTGACGGGACCCGCCGGACAGCTGCTGCACACGGTACTGACCCCGGACCACCGCGCCGGCCTCGACCGGCTGTGCGGCGACCTCGGGCTCACCCGCTTCCAGATCCTCCAGGGCCTGTACGCCTGGAGTCTGTACGGGGTCACCGGTCGCACCCGGCTGCGCATGGCGGGGCCGGTGGCCAATCGGCCGGTGCGGGAGTTCGAGTCCGGGGTGGGCATGTTCGCCAACACCGTGCTGCTGCCCGTCGAGGTGGCGGCGGACGAGCCGCTGCTCACGCAGGTGCGGCGGATCGGCGCACGGGCCAGGGCCGTCCTGGACTGCCAGGACGTGACACTGGCGGATGCTCTCGTCGACGCCGGTGGCAGTGCCGAGCACACGCCGTTCGACTTCCTGTTCGTCCTGGAGAACACGGACTTCGGTGCGCTGGCGCTGCCGGGCTGCCGGATACGGCCGCGCTGGCTGCGACCGGCGGCCGCCAAGTGTCCGCTGACCCTGTCCGTGATCGCGCACGGCGGGTCCACGGACGCCCCTGCCCCGCATGCCATCGGTGGCCCGGCCGGGGGACTCGACTGCTTGTGGGAGTACGACGCCCGGTACTTCGACGCCGCCGAGGTGGCGGCGATGGCCGAGCTGTTCCGCGCGGGTCTGGACCGCCTGACGCACCCCCGGGAGGCCGATGGCTCCCCCGGGCCTGCCGACACCCTCGCCGGTCTCGTCACCGCGTACCGGAGCCGACTGCCCGAGCCGGGCCGCGCGGACCCGGTGCCCCTGTCCTTCTCGACGGTGGCCGAGGGCTTCGCCCGGCAGGTGCACCGCTCCCCCGGCGCGCCCGCCCTGGTGTCCGGTGACAGCAGCCTCACGTACGGGCAACTCGATTACCAGGCAGCCAGGTTGGCCGGTGAACTCGCCCGGGAGTTTTCCCTGCCCGGCCCGGACGACGGGAGTCCGGCCTGTGTGGCGCTCCATCTGCCGCCCTCGGTCGAGCACGTCGTGGCGCTCCTCGCGCTGGCCCGGCTCCAGCTGACCGCGGTACCGCTCGACCCCTCCTACCCTCCTGCCCTGCTGCGGCAGGTCCTCGACGCGGTCCGGCCGCTCTGCGTCCTGGTGCCGCCCGGCGCGGGCGGCGACGGGGACGGTGGTCCAGATCGCCTCGCGGACATTGCCGGGGACTCGCTGCCGCGGCGTCCCGTCGTCCTGGCTGCGGACACGACGGGCGACGGCGCCGTGCTTCCCGCGCCGGTGCCACGCGCCCGGGCCAGGCCGCTGTACACACTCTTCACCTCGGGTTCCACCGGAGTGCCCAAGGGTGTGCAGGTGCCCGACAGCACCCTGTGCAACCTGATCCAATGGCAGCAGGATGCGGGGGGCCTGGGCCGTCCCGCCGTCACCCAGCAGTTCTCGATGCTGTCCTTCGACGTCTCCTTCCAGGAGATCTTCAGCACGCTGTGCGGCGGCGGCAGCCTCCATCTGGTTCGTCCGCAGTGGCGGCAGGACGCGCCGGCACTGCTTGAGCAGCTCGAATCGGCGGGCGTCGAACGTCTCTTCCTGCCGTACGTGGCCCTGCAACTGCTCGCCGAGCACGGCGTGCGCCTCGGGCGTTTCCCGTCCCGGCTGCGCGAAGTGGTCACGGCCGGCGAGCAGTTGCTGTGTACCGACGCGATCACCCGCTGGTTCTCGGGGATGCCCGGCGCCCGGCTGTTCAACCACTACGGGCCGACCGAGACCCATGTGGTCAGCAGCCTGTGTCTGGAGGGCGACCCGGCCCGCTGGCCGCAGCGTCCGGCCATCGGCAGCCCCGTGGCGGGGGCCTGGCTGCGTGTCGTCGACGACGCCGGCCTGCCGCTGCCGCCGGGGCGCCCCGGGCACCTCCTCATCGGCGGCGCCATGGCCGCGCCCTGCTACCTGGACGACCCCGCCCTCGACGCAGCACGCTTCGTCACCCTGCCGGGGCAGGGCACCTTCTACCGCAGCGGCGACCTGGCGCATTTCGACCAGGACGGCCTCCTGCACTACCGGGGCCGCGACGACCAGCAGATCAAACTGAGCGGCCACCGCCTCGAACTGGGCCAGATCGAGGCCGCCCTGCTCCAGCACGAACAGATCGTCAACGCGGTGGTCGTACGGGAGGAGAAGGAGCAGGGCGGAACGGCGCAGGAGCGCTCGCGCGCGCGGCTCGTCGCCTGCGTGCAGCTGCGTGACGGCGCCCGGGCGCCGGACCACGAGGAGCTGGTCCGGCATCTGGCGCCGCTGCTCCCCCCGTACGTGCGGATCGACCGCTTCCGCGTGCTGGCACGGCTGCCCCTCACGCCGAGCGGCAAACTGGACCGGCGGAGCGCGCTCGACGCGCCGGGCGAGGAGCTCCGCTCGCGAGCAGACGCCGACGTTTCTGTGCGGCCGGTGCTGTCGGCGCGCGAGGCCCGGCTCACGGAGCTGTTCGAGGCGGTGCTGGGGCTGCCCGTGGGGCCGGACGAGCGCTTCTTCGATGCGGGTGCGACCAGCCTCGGCCTGATGCGATTCCATCTGCGCTGTACGGCGGAGCCTGACCTGAAGTTCTCCATACCGGACCTCTTCGAGCACGTGACCGTCCGCCGTCTCGCGGCCTACCTGGACCAACAACACATTGCGGGAAGCGCCGTGAGTGACGAGCCGTCATGTCCCGCAGCCGGCGCTCCGGACGTGACCGGCGCTGAGCCGATCGCCGTGGTCGGCATGGCGGTTCGGGTCCCCGGTGCCGATGATCTGGCCGCCTTCTGGGAGCTGGTACGCACCGGGGGCAGCGGCGTGGAGCACTTCGACGCGGCCGAGGGGCTGGTCGGGGCGCGCAGTCAGATGTCGGGGCTGCTGTCGTTCGACCCGGAGCACTTCGGCATCAGCCGGCAGGAGGCCCGTCTGATGGACCCGCAGCAGCGCCACCTGCTGATGAGCTGCGTCCAGGCGCTGGCCCACGCAGGGATCGCACCGCAGGAAGGACAGGAGGAGAGAGGGGAGAGTGACGAGCCTCGCGGACGGCAGAGGACTCGGCGCGGGCCGATCGGACTCGTGGCGGGCTGTGGCGAGAACACGTACTTCCAGTCCCTGCTGCGGGAGGGGGATCCCGAGCGGCTCCCCGACGGATTCCAGCTGGCTCTGCACCACGAGAAGGACTTCCTCACCACCAAGGTCGCCTATCACCTCGGCCTCTCCGGGCCCGCGTTCACCCTCCAGGCCGCCTGTGCGAGTTCGCTGGTGGCGGTCCATGTGGCGGCGGGGCTGCTGCGGCAGGGCGACGCGGAGGTGATGCTGGCGGGCGGAGTGCTCGTCGACACGCTGCTGACGGACGGCTATCCGCACCGCAGCGGGCACATCTTCTCCGCGGACGGACACTGCCGCGGGTTCAGCGACGACGCGAGCGGAACCATCGGGGCGAGCGGGGTGGGCGTGGTCGTTCTCAAGCCGCTGCGTCTCGCCCGGCGGGACGGCGACACCGTGTACGCGGTGCTCAGCGGCTCCGCCGTGAACAACGACGGTTCCGCCAAACTCAGTTACAGCGCGCCCTCGCTGCCCGGTCAGCGCGAGGTGATCCGGGCCGCACTGCGCCGCAGCGGCCGTACCGGCGCCGACCTGGGATACGTGGAGGCGCACGGCACCGGCACCCCGCTGGGCGACCCGGTCGAGGTCGGGGCACTGCGCCAGGCATTCGGCCCGGCCGGGGCGGATCGCTGTGCGCTGGCCTCGGTCAAGAGCCAGATCGGCCACCTGGGAGCGGCTGCGGGGATCGTCGGCCTCGTACGGGCCGTGCTGGCGGTCCACCACGGCGTGATCCCACCTCAAGTGGGCTTCCGCAGGCTCAACCCGCAGATCGGTAGGGACGCGGCCCCGTTCTCCATACCGACCGTGGCGGCACCCTGGCCGTCCGGCAGGCCGCGGGTGGCCGCGGTGAGCAGTTTCGGTATCGGCGGGACCAACGCGCACGCGATAGTGGAGGAGGCCCCGGGCGTACCGCCGGAGGGTGGCGGCGCGTGGGCCGCGCCCGAGCCGCACAAAAGCCGGTCGACCGCCCAGTCCCGCTGTCTGCTGCTCTCCAGCAGCAGCCCGCGGGCGCTGCGCGAGGATGCCGCGCGCATCGCCGACCACCTTGAAGCCAGTCCCGGCACGTACGACCAGGTGTTGCGCCATCTGCGGGCCGGGCGGCCGTCACACCGTTGGCGGGTGGCCGTGGTCTGCGACGACGCTTCGGCGGCGGTGACCTGGCTGCGCACGGTCGCGGAGGGTGGCACACAGCCCGCCGACGCGGCAGGAGGCGCAGAGGCCGGCATGCCCCTGATCGCGGAGAGCGGCACCCAGCGGGCCGGCGCGTCGGCGCTCGCGACCGGCTCCGGAGCGGACGGCGATGAGGTCTCGGCCTGGCTCGCGGGCCGTGCGGTCGACCGGGGGACGGGCCCGGCGCAGGCCCCCTGGGACTTCCCGCCTCCCGCCTTCGCCCTGGCCGAGTACGACTTCGAGCGTGGCGCCCCGCGCGACGGCGAGGCCCTGGACGGTGCATGGCCCGAGCGGGTCGAGGAGTCCCGGTGGCTGCACCAGCCGCACTGGGTACGGCTGAGCCGCGCCACCACCCGCGCCGTACCGCGTGCGGGTGCGCTGCTGGTGGCGGTGACGGCCGAGCCGCTGCCGCCCGGGGCGCTGCTGTCGTTCGAGGCGGTGTACGACCGGGTGGTTCAGGCGGTGGCCGCCGACGGTTTCGGGCGGCTGGGCGAAGACCTGTACGCGGTGGACCCGGCCGATCCCGGCTCGCTGCGACTGCTGCTCGACGCCCTGCTGCCCGCGACGGGCGAGGGCGGGACGGGCGAGGGCGGGACGGGCGAAGGCGGGACGGGCGGCGGAAGTGTCGACTGGCTGCACGCGTTGCCGCTCGCCGCCCGGGGTCCGGTCGACGCGGCCGCTCTCGCGCGGGCGCGGTGGGCCTGCCTGGACGCCCCGGCCGCTCTGCTGCGGGCGGCGGCCGGTTTCCCCGGCTTCTTGCGCCTGCGGCCCTGGTGGCTTTCCTACGGTGCTCAGCCGGTCGAAGGTCCGGTATTGCGGCCGGAGTTGGGGCTGCTGGCGGGAGCGGCAGCGGTGGCGGGCCAGGAGTGCGAGGTCGACGGCCGGTGGCTCGATCTGCCGGACGGCGAACTGTCCCGGTGGTCCCCCCTGGTGGCGGGACTGCTCGCCGGGGCAGTGCCGGACGGGGAGGGCGGATCGTCGGAGACTGCTGGGACGCTGGGCGGGACTCCCGCGCCGGAGCGCCGGATCGCGCTCCGGCAGGGGTATTGGTGGCGTCAGGCGTTGCTGCCGGTGTCCGGTTCCGGGGAGGCCGGGCCGTCTCCGCTGCTGCCCGTCGAGGCGTCCCCGTCCACCCGGCTGCCGCCTGAGCGGCCACTGTCCGCGCTGCCGCCCGGCGGAGTGCCCGGCGCCCGGGCGACGTACGTGATCCTCGGCGGTACCGGCGGCATCGGCCGGGCACTCGCGGCGCACCTGCTCACGGAGGTGGACTGCCGGGTCGTGCTGGTGGCACGGCACGCCCGCCTGCCGCAGGACCTGGATGCCTGGTCGGACCGGGTCAATCTGGTCGAGGCCGATCTGGCTACGGCCACCGCGGAGACCGTACTGGCCCGGCTGGAGGGCTGCGCGCCGCGGATCGACGGGGTGGTGCACGCAGTGGGCGTGGCGGGCGGCGGCCTGCTGGTCCGGCGTGACGCCGCCGCGATGACCGCGACGACGGCTGCCAAACTGCACGGCGCCCTGCTGGTCGAGCAGCTGATCACGCGTCACCGGCCGGCCTTCGCGGTGTACTGCTCGTCGATGTCCGCGCTGTTCGGAGGCGTCGGCCAGTTCGACTACGCCGCCGCGAACGGACTGCTCGACGGTTTCGCCCGGTACTCCCCGGCGGCGGACGAGTCCACGGTGCGGCTCTCCATCGGCTGGGACATCTGGCGCGAGGGAGGCATGGCGGAGCGCGCCCTGCACACGGACGCCCGCCACCAGGCCCATCTGTCGGTCGGTCTGACGGCGGCGGAGGGACAGCGGTTGTTCGCCCGGGCCCTGCGGCTCCCCCTGCCCCACCTCATGGTGTCGGCAACGGCCGTCGACCGGGCTCCCGTCTTCTACGCGGCTCCGGCGCCGCAGGCCGCGTCCGCCTCCGCACACACCCCCGTCCCGAGCACCTCCGCCGGTTCCGCACCCGGCACCGGTGCCGACCCGGCCGCCAGGCTTCTGAACTGGCTGTGCCAGTGGCTGGGGCTCGCCCCGGCGGAGCTCGACCCCGAGGTCAGCCTGTACGACTACGGCGCCGACTCCCTGACCATGATCGATCTCATCACCAAGGTCGAGGACGAGTACGGAATCAGCATCGAGCTCGCCCACCTCAGCCATCGCGTGAGCCTCAACGAAATCCTTGCGCGGGCATGGCGTCCGCCGGTCGTCGCCCCGGACCGCCCGGCACCCCTGGAGTCCGGTGCCCGGGGCGGGAAGCCCCCGGGGTCCCAGGACCGGTCCGGTGAGCCTTCGGGGTCCCGGGGCAACCGGGTTGGAGAGTCCGCGGAGGGCCAGGACCGGGTCGTGCTGGAAGTGTGGCAGGAGGGCTCCGGGGACGATCTGGTGTGCCTGGTGCATCCGGTCGGCGGGGACATCCAGGCCTATCGGAGCCTGGTGTCGGCCCTGGACCCCGCGTTGACGGTCTGCCTGATCGCCGATCCCGCACTGCGGGGCGACGGCACCCAGGAGCCCTCGTCCGGTGGGGCCCGGTCCCTGGCCGGTCGCGCCGGCCGGTACCGCGCGGCACTTCAGGAGCGCTTCCCGCACGGCCCGTGGCGGTGGCAGCTGGCCGGCTGGTCGTTCGGCGCCTGGGTGGCGCACGCCATGGCCGCCGAGGCCGAGGCGGCGGGCCGCCCGGCCGAGGGGCTCCATCTGCTGGACCCGCCGCCGCCGGACGCGGCGCCGCGCTTCCTCTCGTACGACGAGGAGGGAATCGAGGCGGTCTTCCTGCAGGAGCTGGCACACGGCGGCGGACAGAACGGGGCGGGGACGGCCCAGGCGCAGAGTCCCGCGGTGCGCGCGTACGCCGAACGGCTCGCACGCTGTTGCCGGGCGAACCTCGCGGCCATGTCCCGGCACTCCCCGCCGCAACTGGCGGACACGCCGACGCACCTGTGGCTGGCGAACCGGCCGGTGGAGGGCTTCCCCGGTCTCGGCTCCCCCGACGGTCAACTCGTGCAGTGGAAGGCAGTGCTGACGCTCGTCGAAGGCGCGGAGGTGCTCGACACCACGCACTACGGCATCGTCCGTCCGCCGCACACGGCCCGGATGGCGGACGCCATCGGGGCGGCAGTGGCCCGCGCTCACCGGACGCCGTCCTCCTGAGGCGGTCCGACTGACCGAAGCACTTGCACGGACATGTGGAGGGGGCCCCCGGTGGGCGGCCCCCTCCACCTCTGCCGTACCACCCGGCCGCCCACGCGGAAGTACCACTTGGCCTGAAAGAAGTACCCGGTGCGCTGAGCCCGTGGGCCCTCGCTCCTTCGGGGGGAGTCGTTTCCCGGAACCGGGGTAGGTACGCGGTGCCGCCGCGGCCGGGGCGCTGCTTCCCCTGACGGGTGCACGGCGCATACTGGTCGGGCCCCGCCCCCTCACAGAACGACTCCATGGCGAAAAACAGCAGCTCCACGACCACCGTCCCCGCCACCGCGTGGCTGGCGCGCGGGCGCCATCCCGGCCCCGAGCCGGAGCAGGACGTCCGGCGCAACCTGATCGCCCTGCGGGCCGCGGGTGTGCTCGACGACTTCCTGGAACTGGATCCCGTCGAGGCGGCCCGCTCCACCGCCATGCATCCTCGCGACGGATCCGCCGACCCCGGACCTTCGGCACGCCGGCTCTTCGAGGCGCGCTGGCGCGTGGGCGACGACGTGACGGTGCGTGCGCAGCTGACGACGTTCGACCCCGCGGGGCGGCGCAAGGAGGGCGAGGGCGTGGCCTGGGTGCTCGCCGCCGAGGCGGAGCAGAGCTGGGACGCGTACTGGCCTTCGCCCGCGCTCATGTTCTGGCCCGACAGCGACCGGATCGCCTGGGACCACGACACGGCGGTGACGGGCGTGCGGCTGCGGGCGACGAACCACTTGCCGAAGGACGACGACGACCTCAGACTGCGGCTGCGCGAATGCACCCGGCAGAGCTGGTACCTCCACCTCGTGGTGCACGAGGCGATGACACCGGACGCGCTGGGGCAGCGGCCGGTCTCGGCGTTCCTGCCGCCGAGTCTGCGCCACCAGGTGGTCGAGCACAGGGCCACCCCCGAACAGGCGCAGATCGCCGACTTCGCCGTGAAGCGGGAGCTCAGCGTGCGACTGCCGCGCGGCGGCGCCGTCGTACTGCCCACGGCGACGCGCAGCGCGGGCGAGGACGCGGAACGCTTCACCGTGCGCAATGTCTTCCTGGACGGTTCCACTCCGACCGAACTCCTCGACAGGATCAAGGAGTTCGCGGCCCTTCCGCAGGTGCTGTCGGCCGAGGCCGAGCAGGCGCTGACCCAGCTGCGCCAGGGCTGGCACCTGCTCACACCCGACGAGGAACTGGCTCACGCCCAGCACATGGTCACCCATTACGCGGACGCGCTGGAGGCGATGACGGTCTCCCGCGACCGGTACCGGGAGGCCGCCGAGGCGGCGCATGCCGCGCTGGCCGAGGTCAACGGGGGCGACGGGGTGCCCCGGCCCGCTGTCCCGGCACCGGCCAGGCCCAAGGCCGACGGGTCGCCGCTGGGCGCCCTGACAAAGATGTTCGGCCGCTTCCAGGAGCCGAAGAAGTAGGACGCCGGGGCAGGACATCGGCAGGAGGCGGCGGCCTGGACCGGTTGCCCGGCCGGGCCCCGCAGTCGCTCGGCCGGGCCTGCAGTCGCTCGGCCGGGCCCCGCGGTGGCTCGGGGTCTGCGGTCGCTCGGGGCCACGGTCGCGGGGCGCTTCGCCCGGAAGCCCCCCGCCCGGCCGCTCCCCCGCGCGGCGCGCCCGGCCTTCTGTCAGCGTGCGGCCGTGCCGGGCTTCGGCGTGCCCGGCTTCGCCGTGCGGGCCTCGGCGGTGGTCTTGAGGTCGCGCAGCCATGCTTCGAGTCCGCCGCCGAGCAACTCGGTCGCGTTCGGCAACGACTCGACCTGCTCGCCGCTCCAGGTCTCCACGGTCCGGACGCGGACGCCGCCCCTGACCTTCTGGAACGTCCACAGGTGTACGCCCTCGTCGATACGTGCCCCCTCGCCCACGGCGGGCCCGCTCCACAGGATGCAGGAGCCCTGCTTCAACTGCCGGACGGTGGAGGTGATTTGCATGGTGGTGGCGGGTGTGCTCGGGGTGGGCGGTGCGGGGGTGGTCCAGCGGAACTGCGAGCCCCTGCGCAGCCGCCCGGAGTCGAGGCGCTCCATGGTCCTGACGGGCGGCTGCCAGGACGGCCAGCGCTCCACGTCGGTCTGGAGCTCGAAGACAGTGGCCAGGGGAGCCTTGATCAGGATGTCGGACTCGTAGCGGATGCGCGCGGTGGGGTCGACGCCTTCGCCCCGGCAGGTGGCGGGGGTGGGGTGGTGGGCAGCCCCGGGGGGGGGTGGCAGTGGCTCCCGGGGCGGCAGCCGCGGTGACGCCGGCGACGACAAGGGCGAGCGCGAGGGCGGTGGTGCGGGTGCGGGACATGGGTGTTCCTCTCCTGATGGTCCTGCGGGGTGTGTGCGGAAGCGGCACAGGGTCTGTGCGGGGGGCGCAGGCTCTCTGTGCGGTGGGGTGGGCGCACAGGCTCTGTGCGGGTGGGCGCACAGGCTCTGTGCGCGTGGCGGGCATGGCCGGCCCTACGGGTGGAGCACGACCTTCCCGGCGACCGTGCCGGACTCGGCCAGCCGCAGGGCGTCGCCGGCCCGCACGAGTGGAAGGCTGTCGGCAATCTGGGCGGTGACGTCTCCGCGCCTGAAGGCAGCGAAAACCTGGGTGAGGTCCGTGCGCAGCCGGTCCCGGAAGCGGTTCCTGGCCAGGGCGCGGCCCGCCCAGACGTTGTAGAAGTACGCGCTGCGGCCGTTCGGCAGGATGTTCCACCACCACACCCGGCCGAGGATCTTGAGTACGGGCCACTGCTTGGATCCGCGGTCGTCGCGGGTCGAGGCAGTGCCGTAGGAGACGAGCGTGCCTCCCGGGGCCAGCAGGCGCCAGGAGTCGATGACGCTCCGGCCCCCGACGTGGTCGAAGACGGCGTCCACGCCGCGGGGCGCGAGGTCACGGACCCGGGCGGGGACGTCTTCGGTGCGGTAGTCGACGGGCACCACGCCCCGCTTTCGCAGGGCGGCGTGGTGGCGGGCGGAGGCCGTGCCGATGACCTGGACGCCTGCGGCTCGAGCGAGTTGCACCAGGACGGACCCGACGCCGCCGTTGGCACCGTGCACCAGGATCGTCCGCCCCGCGCGGACACGGGCCTTGCGGTGCAGCATCTGCCAGGCGGTGATCCCGTTGACCACCAGGGTCTCCGCCTCCGCCGCGCCGACGCCGTCGGGCACCGGAACCGTGTCCGCCGCATCCACCAGCAGGTGACTGGCCCAGCCGCCGACCTTGAGGAGTGCCGCCACGCGAGTGCCCGTCAGGCCCGCGTCGACGCCCTCGCCGGTCTTCTGCACCGTGCCGACGACGTCGTAGCCGGGCACGAACGGGAAGGCCGGCTGGTCGTAGTACCTGCCGCGGCGCATCTGCTGTTCGGCGAAGGAGACTCCGGTCGCCTCCATCCTGATCATGACCTGGTGCGGCCCCGGGGACGGGACGCTCCCGTGCCTGACGACGAGCCCTTCCGGCTCGACCTCGCCCGGCAGGACGATCTCGACCAGTCCTTCGACGTTCATGACGACCTCCACTGTGAGACACATCGAGCGATGCGCTCTCGCTTTAGTTATAAGTTGTAACTGCCGCGAGAGCGCACCGTCAAGGGCGCGGGTGATAACCTCTCACTAAATTGTGAGCTTGTAGCTGCCGGGCTTGTCGGCGGCGCGATCAGACACAGAACGGGTGGCATACCGTGACGGATTCCGGCGCGAAGACCCCGCGTGAGCGGTACCGCACACAGGTCCGCGAGGAGGTCAAGGAGCACGCCTGGGAGCAGATCGCTTCGGCGGGCGCGTCGGCTCTCTCCCTCAACGCGATCGCCAAGCGAATGGGAATGAGCGGACCGGCCCTCTACCGTTACTTCGCCAGTCGCGACGAACTGCTCACCGAGTTGATCAGGGATGCCTACCGAAGCCTCGCCGACACCCTCCAGAGGGCTGCCGGCCCGGGGGCCGGGCCTGCCGAACTGGCTCTCGTACTGCGCCGGTGGGCCCTGGACGACCCGCAGCGGTACCTGCTCCTCTACGGCACACCCATTCCCGGCTACCACGCCCCCGACGACACCACCGCGATCTCCTCCGAGGTCATGGGGCTGCTGCTGGACGCGTGCGCCACGGTGCCGCCGCGCATCACGAGGCCGGCTTCGAGCACGGCGTTCACCGCACACCTCGAAGGACACCGGCAGTGGGCCGACGGCCATCCCGCCCCGCCCGAGGTTCTGCACCGGGCGCTGTCCTTCTGGACCCGTCTGCACGGCGTGCTGTCCCTCGAACTCGCGGGGCACTTCGCCGGGATGGAATTCGACCCCGCCCTGCTGTACGCGGCCGAGTTGGGCGATCTCCTCGGCGACGGAAGCCACCCACCGCCCTCGTGAACACCTCTTGACCCCGGCTGGTCCAGACCAATAGCGTCCACGCATGCGTCGAAGACTTCTGAAAGGGTCGGCACTCGTGGCCGCCGCCTGCGTCACTTCGCTCCTCGCCACTGCGGCTCCCTCAGCGAGCGCCGCTCCGCCGCCCGCACCCACTGCCTCGCAGCAGGGTGCGGATCACGGTTCCTCGCCCTCCCTCAAGCGGGTCGGGTACTTCACCCAATGGGGTGTGTACGGCCGCGACTTCCAGGTCAAGGACCTGGACACCAGCGGAACGGCAGAGCGCCTCACCCACCTCAACTACGCCTTCGGCAACGTCGACAAGTCGGGCAAGTGCTTCCTCACCCCGGTCCCGGGGGAGAGCGACCCGTGGGCCGACTACCAGCGCCCGCTGGACGCCGCGTCCTCCGTCGACGGCGTGGCCGACACCGACACCCAGGCCCTCGCCGGCAACTTCCACCAGATCCGCGAGCTCAAGGCCAAGCACAAGGGCCTCAAGGCGCTCATCTCGCTGGGCGGCTGGAGCTGGTCGACACACTTCTCGGACGCCGCGCTCACTCCCGCCTCACGCAAGGCGCTCGTCTCCTCCTGCATCGACCTGTACATCAAGGGCAACCTGCCCAAGGACGGCGCACGCGGCGGTGACGGGGCCGCGGCCGGGGTGTTCGACGGCATCGACCTCGACTGGGAGTGGCCGGGATCGGCGGGCGACGCCGACACGGTCCACCGCCCCGAGGACAAGCAGAACTTCACCGCGCTGGTGCGGGAGTTCCGCAGCCAGCTCGATGCTTACGGCAAGCAGCAGCGCAAGCACTACGAGCTGTCCGCGTTCGTGCCGACCGCCGAGGACAAGATCGACGCGGGCTTCGAGGTCCGCAAGATCATGAAGGACTTCGACTTCGTCAACCTCCAGGGCTACGACTTCCACGTCA
Organism: Streptomyces sp. NPDC058663; assembly: GCF_042716745.1. Lineage (NCBI taxonomy): Bacteria > Bacillati > Actinomycetota > Actinomycetes > Kitasatosporales > Streptomycetaceae > Streptomyces > Streptomyces sp. NPDC058663. The sequence continues at coordinate 64,136 of NZ_JBHXRV010000030.1, read as the reverse complement.
GCGGTGAGAAGAAGACGGCGCAGCAGTCCGCGCTCTTCGCCCGGAACGACTTCAGCGTGCACGGCACGGTGGAGTCCTGGCTGGAGCGCGGCGCGCCCGCCCGCAAGCTGGTCGTGGGCATGCCGTTCTACGGCCAGGGCTGGACCGGAGTGACCGGTGGTGGCAACGGCCTCGGCAAGCCCGCCGCCGGCCCCGCCCCCGCCAAGTGGGCGGCCGGGTACGCGGACTACAAGGAGCTCAAGCCCCTGGTGCAGGAGGGCAGGTTCAAGGTCCACCGGGACCTGCTGCGCGGTCACGCCTGGCTGTTCGACGGCACGACCCTGTGGACGTACGACGATCCGCTGGTGCTGACCACCAAGGCCGCCTACGTACGGGCCCGGGGCCTGGGGGGTGCCATGGCGTGGTCGCTGGACGGTGACACCGGCGACGGCGAGCTGATGCGCGCCCTCGACAGGGGGCTCGGCCGCTGAGTGCCCGTCAAGGACCGGCCGCCGGACCGCGGCCGGGGTCCGTCTCCCCGCCCGTGGCCCGCGCCGCGGGCGGGGAGTGCGGTTTTCGGGCACGGGCCTGGGGCAGGGAGACGACGATCGTTCCGCACACGGGCCTCGGACAGGAAGATGCACGTTCCGCACACGGGCTCGAGTGGCGGGCGGTGGTTTACAGCTGTCGCAGGAGCACCGAGGTGTGGCTGTGGTCAGGGTCCTTGGCCGCGGTGAGCAGGGTGAGCGGGCCCCGGGCGGCCAGCTCGCGCAGGTGGAGCAGCGCGCGGGCGGCGTCCGGGGCCTCGAGTTCGGCCTCGTAGCGCCCGGTGAACTCCTCGAAGGCGTCCCGGTGGCTGTGGAACCAGTGGCGCAGGTCCGTCGAGGGGGTGACGTCCTTGAGCCACTCGTCCAGGTGTGCGTTCTTCTTGGTCACGCCCCGGGGCCAGAGCCGGTCGACGAGGATCCGCTGTCCGTCGTCGTGGCTGGGAGGATCGTAGATCCTGCGCACCTGGACGCGGTGGTGGCGCGGCTGGCTCACGAGTACCTCCGGGGTGGCCGGCTTCGGGCCGGAGCGTAGGGCTGCCCAGTGTCACCGCCCGCTCCGCCGGGGACCGGTATTGCGGCGCGCGCGTCGCTCCTATGCCTGGCGGTGCAACTGCGCCGAGAGATGGTGCTGAAGGCTCTGGCCGACCGCCGCCAGGTCGTGGGCGAAGCCGAGCGTCCCGTCATCGGCGAGGGTGTAGCGGCGGCGGGTGGCGTCGACCTGCTTGGCGGTGGGGGCGAGGGCCACTTCGTGAGTCGTGAGGTCGATCGTGCGGCCGTCCGCGCGGCCGACCATGATTTCCGCGATCCCGGTGGGCTGGGTGATGAGGGCCTCCACCCTGCCGTCTGCCTGGAGCCGCCACCAGCCGCTCTCCCGGGCAGAGGGGCGCAGCGCGGTTCCCTCGGCATCGATGAGCCAGGCCCGTGCCTCGTACCGGACGAACGGGCGGCCGTCGTGAGTGAGGGTCACTTCCTGTGCGTAGGTGAACCCCTCGGCGAGGGTGGGGTACTCACCGGCACCGCGGCCGTGCCAGGTGCCCAGGAAGCCGAGCACCGGGGCGAGCAGGTCGTGCGGTGCGGGCGTGCCCTCCGCGGAGCGGCTGTCGGGGTACGGGTGCGTGGGGACGGGGTCGGACACTTGCGCTCCTGTGGTCGGGGTCGAGTGGCACGCGACGGGTCCGCGCCCGGTGAGTGGGATTACCCGCACAGCGCCGGGCCGGGCCGCGACCACGCACTCTACGGACCCGGGGTCGGTCCGTCCTCCGGCGTCGTGGGGCCTGCGGGAGCCGCCGCGGGGGCTTCGTCGGGCCGGCGCACCGCCGCGGTGTCGTCGTGCCAGTCCACGGCCGTGACCGTGCCCGACTCCCAGTCTCTGCGCAGAATCGCGTACCCGACCGCGTCATGGAGGTTGCCGTCAGCGGCGGGCCAGGACTCCCTGTAGTGCGATTCCTTGACGTATCCGCAGCTCAGGAAGGTACGTCGCATGGGGACGTTGTCCTGCCTGGTGGTTCCCTCGATACGCCGGATGTCGTGGAACCCGCTGAACAGCCAGTGCGTCAGCCAGGACAGGGCGGCCTTCCCGACGCCGCGCCCCCGGTACGCGGCCCCGACCCGCAGATCGAACATCGGTGCGGGGTCGGCAAGGTCGAACAGCCGGATCAGTCCGACGAGTTCCGCACTCCCCCCTTCCTTGCCCGCTGCGTCGGCCGGGCCGCTGTCCCTCACCAGGAACACCCTGCTGTCCCGGGCGGTGGGGCCCTCTTCCGCACAGCGCCGCCGTACAGAGTCCGCGTCCAGCACCGGCGTGCTGTGAAAGGGCCAGGTCTCTCCGGTCAGGAAGCCGACGAGGGCGTCCGTGTCGGCCGGTGCGGCGAACCGCCGGTAACTGAGGGGCATGAGCCGCACTCTCAACAGGCGGTCCGGCGCCCGAAAACCAGTTTCCGGCGGCGTCGGGCCGGGCCGTCGACCGCCTTCGTACGGTGATCGCCTAGACTCGGCCAATGGCGAAGTATTTCGACGTACACCCTGAAAACCCCCAGCCGCGCACGATCAAGAGCGTGGCGGACAGCATCCGGTCCGGCGCGCTCGTCGCGTATCCGACGGACTCGTGTTACGCGCTGGGAAGCCAGCTCGGCAACCGCGACGGCATCAACCGGATCCGGTCGATCCGCAATCTCGACGACCGTCATCACTTCACTCTCGTGTGCCATGACTTCGCGCAGCTCGGCCAGTTCGTGCAGCTCGACAACAAGGTATTCCGCAGCATCAAGGCAGCCACACCAGGCAGTTACACCTTCATCCTCCCGGCAACGAAGGAGGTGCCCCGCCAGCTGCTGCACCCGAAGAAGAAGACCGTGGGCGTGCGGATCCCCGAGCACGTCGTCGCGCAGGCACTGCTGGCCGAACTCGGCGAGCCGCTGCTGTCCAGCACGCTGCTCCTGCCCGACCAGGAAGAGCCGATGACACAGGGGTGGGAGATCAAGGAGCGTCTCGACCATGTGGTGGACGCGGTGATCGACTCCGGGGACTGCGGCACGGTTCCGACCACTGTCGTGGACTTCTCCGACGGCGAGGCCGAGATCGTCCGCCGCGGGGCGGGTGACACCTCGCGTTTCGAGTAAGAGCGAGGCGGCCTCGGATTCCTGGGGGCGGGGTTCCTCGGTGCGGGCTCCTGGGTGCGGGGTTCGTCGGTGCGGGCTCCTGGGGGCGGGGCTCCTCGGTGCGGGTTCCTCGGTGCGGGACCCGGGAGCGCGGGGGCGGGTTAGGGACTCCTCGGTTCGGGTCGTCGGCGGGTCCTCCCATCCGCGATCACATTAGGTTAGGCTTACCTAAGTAGCCCAGCCTGGTGTTCCCCACCGCTGCCCTCCTGGAGATTCCGCATGCGCCTGCCCCGCTCCCGCACCCCGCAGCCGACCAGTGCCGAACGCGTCCGGTCCGTACTGGCCGCCGCGCATTCGATGACCGTCGTCAGCGAGGGCCTGTCCACCGAAGTGCGCAGGCTCGACGGAGCGGGAGTCATGAGCCGCATCCACATCCACGCCCCCACGCCGCACCTCCCTCCCGGGCCGGGCAGCGAACGCATCCCGGTCCGGCTGGAGTTCACCGACATCGCTCCCACGCCGGTACGGGACCGGGTCCGGGCACGGGTGACCGTCACCGGTCTGCTCGCCGGCCCGTACCGCGTGACCGATTCCGACGAGAGCACCTGCATGGAGTTCGGGCAGGCCGTCATCGAGGATGCCGACGGGCGGGACTTCGTCACCCTGGAGGAGCTGGAAGCTCTCGCTCCGGACCCGCTGGCAGCCTGCGAGGCGGGGATGCTGACCCATCTCCTCGATGCGCACGCCGAATTGATTCCGCTGCTGCTGCGGCTCGTCCGCACGCCGAGGACGGCCAAGCCGACCCGGGTCATGCCGCTTGCCATGGACCGGTACGGCATCACGCTGCGGCTGGAGTGCCCGCGCTCGCACACCGACGTACGGCTGGCATTCCCGACCCCGGTGACCGACGCCGACCAGGCGGGGCCGCAGATCCAGGGCCTGCTGCGCGCGGCACGCAGGATGTCCCACCCCAACCGGCTGCCCGCGTAGCCGCTCCCCGGGATTCCTGCGGGCGGGAGGCCACGGCGTACGCCCCTTCCCCCTGGTGCATGACGCACGTACATTCGGCTCCTCCATGACGGGCCGACAGGGAGCGACGTATGCCGATCGAACCCGCACTCCAGCAGTTCCTCGAGCAGATCCCGCCGGTCGACTGGTCTCTCGATCCGAGCACGTTCCGCAAGCAGTCGGCAGCCGCGCTCGCCATGTTGCCGGTCGTGACCCCGCTGCCGCGGGTCGTGAACCGGAGCGTTCCCGGGCCCGCGGGTGAGATCCCAGTGCGCGTCTATTACCCGTCGGCCGACGCGGGACTGCCGGTCACCGTCTTCTGCCACGGCGGCGGATTCGTCGTCGGTGACCTGGACACCCACGACGCGCTGTGCCGTACGACGGCCGAGGAGAGCGGGTCGATCGTGGTGTCGGTCGACTACCGGCTGTCGCCCGAGCATCCCTTCCCGGCCGCGCTGGAGGACGGCTGCGCCGCGTACGCGTGGGTGCGGCAGCACGCGCAGGAGTGGGGCGGAGACCCGGCCCGGGTCGCAGTCGCCGGGGACAGTGCGGGCGCCTCCATCTCGGCAGCCGTGTGCCTGATGGCCCGCGACCGGGGCCTGCCCCAGCCGGTCTTCCAGCTGCTCTGGTATCCGGCGACGGGGCTGGACGTCACGCCTTCACGCAGGCGGTTCGCCACGGCGCCGATGCTGGGCACCGAAGCGATGGCGTTCTTCCACCGGCACCACTACCGGGTCATCTCCCGCGAGGACGCCGTCCCCTACGGCGCGGTCTCGCTGGCCGCTGATCTGTCGGGGCTGGCCCCGGCGTACGTCCTCGTCGCGGGCAACGACCCGCTGCTCGACGAGGGGACGGCGTACGTTCAGCAGTTGCGCGACGCGGGCGTACCCGCGCAGCTGGATCTCCAGGAGGACATGGTGCACGGCTTCCTGAGCTTCGCGCACCTGGTGCCTTCCTGCCGCACCGCGGCACAGCCGTCACTGGAGGCCCTGCGGCAGGCGCTTGCGGTACGGCATTAGGGTGGCCGTATGGCTTCGGATGCGGGAACCGTACGGGTCGACAGCTGGATCTGGTCCGTGCGGCTCATGAAGACACGGTCGACGGCTGCCGCCGCGTGCAGGGCCGGGCACGTGCGGGTCAACGGAGAGCGGGCCAAGCCCGCGCAGTCCGTGAAGGTCGGCGACGAGATCCGGGTGCGCCAGGAGGGCTGGGAGCGCGTCGTCCTCGTGTCCCAGCTCGTGCGCAAGCGGGTCGGCCCGGTGCCTGCGGCCGAGGCGTACGTGGACAAGAGCGCACCGCGCCCGCCGAAGGAAGCACTGGGGGCAGGCGTGCGCGAGCGGGGGGCGGGACGGCCCACAAAGCGCGAACGGCGGGAGTGGGAACAGTTGCGGGGCGGGCTCTGAGGGCCTTGCGACACCGGGGCACGCCCCGGAGGCCGCGGGAGAGGGTGGGCCGGAACAGGCGCCTCGCCCTGATCATGAGAGGGAGCCGGGGCAGAGGGCCGGGATCAGGGCGGGGCCGCAGCAAGGACCCGAAGCAGCGGCCCGCGTCAGGGGTGGGCCCATGCCGGGGCCCGGGTCAGGGCGGAGCCCGAGCACCGGCCGGCCGTCGGAGAGGATGGGGGCATGTCCAAGATGCCTCGTTCCCGTACGAAGTCCGACCCCGCCGCGCCCTGCCCCTGCGGGCGTGAGCAGTCCTATGGCGAGTGCTGCGCCCGATTCCACCGCGGGGAGGCCGGCGCGCCGACAGCCGAGCGGCTGATGCGCTCGCGCTACAGCGCGTTCGTCGTGCTCGACGCGGGCTACCTGCTGCGGACCTGGCACCCCTCGACCCGCCCCGCCACCCTTGACCTGGACCCGGACCAGCGGTGGACCGGGCTCGACATCCTGGGCGCCGTGGGCGGCAGCGCCTTCCACCAGGAGGGGACCGTGGAGTTCCGCGCCCATTACGTCCACGAAGGGCAGGCGGACAGCCAGCGCGAACTGAGCCGCTTCGTGCGCGTGGACGGGCAGTGGGTCTATCTCGACGGTCAGAACAGCGGCAGCTGACCCGGGAAGTCGGGCGGCGCGTAGCCGTCGAGGGACGGCTGCACGGCCGCTCCGAGGGGCGCTGTGGTCCGCGACCCCGGGCAGGAGATCAACTCGGTCGTGCCGCGCGCCCCGGGTGGGTCGTGGCGGGCGAAGCGGGCGGCGACGACCGCGATTTCACGACGGCACACGGGGCAGACACGGCGAGGAGACGACACGCTCCCCAGTTTGCCTCATCCCCGGCCCGCTCCGGCTGCGACTCCGCTCCCCCGGCCCCGCCGACCGCGGCAACTCCTGCGCACCGTACGCCCGAGGTCGCCGCAGCTCCTGAGCACCGTCCGCCCGATGCCCCGGCACCACCAGGAGGGGACGCCGCTCGCACGGGCGAGCCCGGCGGACGCGCGAGGCCCGAGGTTCTCACCGGGCGGGGGCGCACCGGCCGGGCCGGGCAGCGGCCGGTGTGCCCGTGCCTCCTGCAGCGACAGGGTCAGACCCGCCCCTACCCATTCGATCTCGTCGCGGTCCTGCGCCACGAAGAGCCGCCGAGCGACCTCCCTGGCGGCGACACCGGTGGGTTCGGCCATCGTGAGCCCGGACCGCAGTCCGGCCAGGTGGGCGGTCTCGGAGGGGTCCCGCACCACCTTCGCCAGCTCCTCCGGAGCCAGCAAGGAGCTGAAGATCGCGGCCTGCTCCCAGGGATCGTCGGTCCGGCTGAGCAGCTGCCCGAGACGCCTGCTGCGCCAGTTCCGCGGTCTCAGGTCAGCACCCGCGTCGAGGGACGTGCGCATGGCATCCGGGTACTTCCCTGTCAGCAGCTCGGGATGGCGCGCCTTGAAGTCGGACAGCTCCTCGGCCAGATAGAGCCAGACGACGGCCCTGTACCGGTTGAGGTAGAACCTGGCCGGGCTGAGGTATCCGGTCCGGGCGAGCGCCGTGAAGCGGAACGCGCCGATGCCCATCAGCGCGGCTGCCTCGGTGGTTCCGGCGGTCCTCAGCCGCACCTTCAGTGGCGTGGCCCCCTTTTCCAGTTCCTTCAGCCGGTCGATCTCCTCGCAGGTGACTCGGCGCCGTCCGCCCCCGCAGTCCGGAACGGTCCGGATACGGCCGAGTTGCACCGCGAGTCCGAACTCGCTGCGGTCCAGGCCGAGTTCCTGCGCCGCGCGGACCGCGGTGACGGTACCGTGTGCCTGCCGCGCTTCCTTCACGACGACCTGCCGCGCTTCCTTCACCACGGCCTGTGGCGTTTCCTTGACGGCCATGACAGTCCTCCCCGGGAGATGTGAATACTCTCAGTGACGACGGTAGCTCTGTGTGTCAGATCACGCCCGGCCTGTGGACAACCCCCTGTGGACAACTCCCGGCGGGCCCCGTTCGCGCAGGGCGGGCTCACCGGCAGGGCACACCGGTACACCCGCCCCACCCTTGGACAGGTCAGATTCCCGGCTGCCGGGCCGCCACCCCGAGGTGCTCCCCCACCCGATTGACCAGCAGGGTCATTTCGTACGCCACCTGCCCGAAGTCGGCCTCTGCCGCGCTCAGTACGCACAGACAGCTACCGTCCCCCGCCGCGGTGACGAAGAGAACGCCCTCGTCGAATTCGATCATGGTCTGGCGCACCTTTCCCGCGCCGAAGTGCCGTCCCGATCCCTTGGCCAGGCTGTGCAGCCCCGAAGCGACGGCGGCGAGGTGTTCGGCGTCCGGCCGTGCCAGTCCCGCACTGGCGCCCGTCACCAGCCCGTCATTGGACAGGACCAGTGCGTGCCGGATGTGGTGGATCCGCTTGGTCAGGTCGTCGAGCAGCCAGTCAAGTCCCTTGTTCAGCGCCATGTTTCGGCTCTCCCCGATTCCTTGTTCCCCGTGTTCCCCTGGTCGTCCGCAAGCCTTACCCACAGTTGGCGCAGCGGCAAGCAGATCCGGATCACGGCGGACTTGAGGGAGTACGGGGTGTCCTGTGCGGGGCGGTGCAGGCCTCTCAGGCCATCGCTTCCAGCATGCGGGTGGTGTGCACGCGCCCCGCGTACTCGACGAGCCGGATCAGCACTTCCTTGCCGGAGTCGCGGTCGCGTGCGTCGCACAGCACCACGGGCGTGCCGCGGTCGAGGTCGAGTGCCCGGGAGACCTCGCGCGCACCGTAGGCCTGGGCCCCCGCGAAGCAGTTGACCGCCACCACGAAGGGGATGCGGCGGTCCTCGAAATAGTCCACCGCGAAGAAGCTGTCGGCCAGTCTGCGGGTGTCGGCGATCACCACGGCACCCAGTGCGCCCTGCGAGAGGTCGTCCCAGAGGAACCAGAAACGGTCCTGTCCCGGAGTACCGAACAGGTACAGGGAGAGTCCGGTCCGGATGGTGATCCGCCCGAAGTCCATGGCGACGGTCGTCGCCGCCTTGTGGTCGAGACCGGTGGTGTCGTCCACGCCTGCGCCCGCCTCGGTGAGGATCTCCTCGGTGCGCAACGGGCGTATCTCGCTCACGGATCCGACCAGCGTGGTCTTGCCCACGCCGAAACCGCCCGCGACCAGTATTTTCAGCGCGAGGGGTGCGCCTTCCGGCTCGGGAACGTCCGCGCCGTCGGCCTCTTCGGCTGGGACCTGTGGACGGGCGGTGTGCGTGCCGGGGGTGTGCTCTGTGGACATGGGGCTGCTTCCTTCGTCGTTCGGGGCGAGGTGCGCGCGGTCCGGCCCTGAGCCGGCGTCACAGGGCTCGCAGGCCGTCGATGACTTCCTGGAGCGGAAGTTCCGCGGGCAGCTGGGTGGGGCGGACGGGTCCGGGCCACGTCACCAGACCGGCCCCGGCCAGGTCGTCCACCAGTTCGCGTACGACGCCGGTGGGAAGACCGGTGGCCGCTGCGAGGTCCGCGAGGGTCTGCGTCGCGGCGCGGCAGTGGCCGAGCAGGGTGTGGTGCACATGGCTCAGCAGGGCGGGGTCGGGCTCTCCCGCGCCGGCAGTCGCGGAGATCTGTGCGACGAGGTCGAGGCGTGTGCCGGGCGGGGCATCGGACGCCGGGGGGAGGGAGGCGCCGGCCGGGTCGCCGGGGGCACTCGCCCCGGGCTGCGCCCCGCTTGCCGTGCCCGGCCCGGCCTCGCGTACGCCGGTCCGCGCGTAGGGCCGTACGAGGGGCCCCGCCTCTGCGTCGTACCACTGGGTGCTTCCTTCGGCGGCCCTCTGATGCTCGATCATCCGTGGCTCTCTCCGGCTCCGGCGGAGGCGCGTGGTGCCCCGTGGAGTCCGGACGGTAGTCCCGGCGCTGCGCGGCACCCGGCTGGGTTTCGAAAGCAGACGGATTGTGGCGGGAACCTTGTCGGCGCCGATCGAAGTGGGCCCGATCGTGCGCACCAGCGGGGGATCATGGGGCCATGGCTGATGACCACACACAGGTTCAGGAGTTCTTCGGTGCCCGCGCCGCCCGGTGGGACATGCGCTTTCCCGACGACGGGCCCGCGTTCGAGGCGGCCGTCGCCGCCATGGGCCTGCCCCCGGGCGGGACGGTGCTCGACGCGGGCTGCGGCACCGGGCGGGCCCTGCCCCACCTGCGCGCCGCCGTGGGGAGTGCGGGGACGGTGCTGGGGGCGGACCTGACGCGGGAGATGCTCGACGAGGCGGTTTCGGCGGGGCGGGACCGCCACGCCCTGCTCCTGCGGGCCGACGTGACGCGGCTGCCGCTCGGGGCGGAGGTTCTGGACGGCGTGTTCGCCGCCGGGCTGATCGCGCACCTTCCGCATCCGGGGCACGGCCTGCGCGAACTGGCCAGGACCGTGCGTCCCGGCGGGCTGCTCGCCCTGTTCCACCCGATCGGCCGCGCCGCCCTCGCGGCCCAGCAGGGGCGCCGGCTGACCGCCGACGACCTGCGCGCGGAGCCCAATCTGCGCCCGCTGCTCGCCGGTTCGGGCTGGCGCCTGCTCTCCTACGCCGACGAGGACAGTCGCTTCCTGGCGCTGGCGTCCCGCGCGCAGTGACACCCCCGTCCCTGAGCGCCCGGGATTACGGGGTGCGGTGCGCGTGCGGCACGGGGCAGCCGCCCCCGCCCGCCCCGGGGAAGGTGCCGAGACCGGCGACCTCGTAGCCGGTGCGGTACCCCTTGATCTCGGGGTTCTGGCGGGCGTAGTGCGGGGAACGGCGGGGCGGCAGCAGACGTACGGCACGCGCACGCAGCCGCAGTGCGCCCCGGGCCGCGGTACGGGCCGCCGGGTGCGGCCGGTCGTAGCGGAAGGCATGCAGCAGCGGGTCGTCCAGGAGGGCGAGGGCGGCACCGCGGACGAGCGGTGCCAGTGGCCCGTACCAGGAGCCCATCAGGTCGAGCGTCGCGTCGGAGACCTTGCGTCCGCCCTCGTCCCAGCCGAAGCGGTCCGTCTCGTACGTATCGAGGAAGTGCTCGAACTCTTCGAAGGTCCTCGGGATGTCGCGGATTCCCAAGTGGCCGCCGAGGGTGCGGTAGTACGCGGCCGAGGCGCGCAGCTCGTGGTTGGACAGCCTGCGCCAGCCGTAGCTGTCGAGCCAGCGCTTGGGTACGACGACGAACGTGCACAGGACGTAGCGCATGTCGTCGTTGCTGATGTCGTAGCTGCGGTGCATCGCGTTGATGCGGCGGACGGCGGTACGGCCCTGCTCGCTGGTGAAGCCGTGTTCCACGATCGCGTCCAGCAGGAGGGCGGTGTCGTCGTAGCGCTTCTGCGTGCGTGCGGTGAACTCCGTGGTCTCGGCGAGCAGCCGGCCGATGCTGGGGACCGCGTAGGTGCGGTAGAGCGCGAGCTCAAGCGCTCTCGCGAAGTCCCAGGGGAATTCACAGGTGGCGGTCATCCGGTAGATCCGCAGGAAGTCCCGCTCCGGATCGAGCTGCTGGATCTGCTTGAGCCGGTCGTATCGCTTCACCACGTACCACCCCTCTGCCGTCGCGTTGCTGCCTCCCGTCAGTTACGCACTGTTGACGGAGGCTCAACTCTACTGGCCGGGGGCACACTTGAGTTGTCCGCCGATCTACTGCTCACGGGGATGTGGTCCGCGTGCTCGACAGGATCAAGGGATTCTTCCGTTCGCTCGAGGAGCCGCTGCGGCCGGGATCCCCGGTGGCACCGAGAGCCGGACGGGGGCACAACCTCTTCGAGGCGGCCGCCGTGTATGTGGCGGCTTGCGCGGAGGACGACGAGCAGCTCAGCGACGAGGCGGCCGGGTGGGTGTCCCCGGAGGCTCTGTCGTTCGGAGTGACCGAGCTGGCCTGCCGGGCGGTCATCGCCCTCGCGCGCGAGCGGGACGAGAGCCCGCAGCAGGTGGCACGGAGCCTGCTGGGTCTGCCCGCCGTCTGAGCCGCTCCCCCGCTTCGTCCGGCCGGGCCTCGGCCCTGTGCCGACGCGGCGGCCCCTGCTTCCCGTCCACGGGTCTCGACGCGCCGGTTACTCGCAGGTTAAGTTGCGCCGACGGCCGATCATCTGGGGAGGGTGCGGTGAGGGGGAACGAAGCTGTCGGCGATGAGGGTGCTCCCGGGGAGCAGGACGCCGACGGGGACGACGAGCTGTTTGTGCTCACGGCGGTGCTGCTGACACCCGCCCAGTTCCCGAGCGTCCTCGGGGACGACTTTCCCGCGGCGTGTGCCGCCCTCGGCCTGGAGCCGCTCGGCGAGGGGTACGGGCTGGTGCTCGGCCAGGACTCGACCGGTGCACGCTGGACCGTGGCCGTGGACGATGTGTCGCTCGTCGCGGTGGCCGTCGCATCCTGGGACTGCGGAATGGAGTACGACCTGTCACCGCCGGAGCGGTCGGTCGTGGCGGCCCTGCCCGGCTGGCCGCTGGCCCTCTCGGTGGCCGCGCCCGGCGTCCCGGCCCCGCACGACCCCGTACCGGATGTCGACGATCCGGACGGGGCCGGTCCGGTCCTGACGGCGCCGGACACCGGGCAGTGGGGTCCTGCGCAGCGTCGGCTGGGTGCGGACGAGATAGCCCGGCAGTGGGCCACGTGGCGCGGGCAGCTCGACGAGGAGAGCGGAACCTCTGCGTTCGAGGGCGCCGAGGGGGAGCTGCATCCGGGGGTGCGCCGGGTGATGGACGAGCTGCACGGATACGTCGCCGAGCCGCCACCGGTGGGCCGGGTGCGGTCCGCGTTCGCCAGCAGCGAGGCCCGTACGCTGCGGGCCGATGGCCCCGGGTGGTCCTTCGTCGCCAGGACCGACGACCTCGCCTTCCTGCTGCTGGACGAGGAGCCGGGAGAGGTCCTGCCGGTGGGCCGGGGCCGGGAGCTGCCCGGGCTGCTGGAGTCACTGGACAGGATGGCGGTACGGCCGGCCTGACGGGCGGAGCGTCCGGCTCCGGGGCGGGCCGCAGCCAGGGGCGAGGCGGTGAGGTGGGCCGAAGCCGTAGGGGCGCGGCGGCGGGCTTCGGCCCCGGGCGCGGCCCGGGGCACGGCGGGCGGGTCGGCTGGCGGGCTCGCTGGCGGGCCGGCCCGCTGGCTGTGACCGGTATACCCTCGGCCGCCTCCGACGAGTCGGCCCTGTCGGAGACGGCCGCTACCTGGGCGGGCCTGTCGCGTCAGACGCGTTCGAGCGGCCTGTGCGGTTCGGCCGGAAGCTCGACGGTGATGGGGTCCCCGGGGCGGACCGGTCCTCCGGTGCGCACGACACCCATGACTCCGGCCTTCCGGACGATGTTGCCCTCGGCGTCCCGGCCGGTGACCTGCTTGAGCAGGCCGTGCTGGAAGCCGTCGATCTGCACACACGGGTTGCGCAGACCGGTGATCTCCACGACCGCTTCACCACCCAGGCGAAGGAGGGTGCCCACGGGCAGTGCGAGCAGGTCGAGGCCGCGGGTGGTGACGTTCTCGCCGAGCTGGCCGGGGGCCACCTCGAAGCCCTCTTCCCGCACCTCGGCGAAGAGTTCCTGGTGAATGAAGTGGACCTGGCGCAGGTTGGGCTGCGTGGGGTCCTGGGCCACGCGGGAGCGGTGCTTGACCGTCACTCCCGCGTGGACGTCACCCTCGACGCCGAGGCCGGCCAGCAGGGTGATGCTGTCGCGGTTGGGTTTGGTGAACGAGTAGGTGCCGTTGCTGCTGACCGCCGTGACTGTCGCTCCCACGCGAAAGCTCCCCTTTACTCCCGTACGAGTGATCACGTCCGAGCGTATACGGGGGCGCTCCCAGAGGGCCGGCGGGTCGTACCCGGGGTCAGCGGGGCGTACCGGGGGTCAGCGGCCCAGTTCCTTGCGCCTGATCCTCTGCAGCCTGCGGCGCTGGGTCTTGTCCAGCATCAGGTAGGCGGCGGCCGGGACACCCACCATGACCAGCAGCGCGGGCCAGAATCCGATGATCCAGATGAGGGCGATGCCGATCACGACACCGCCGGTTGCGACCTTTGCGCTCTTCGACATCTTCGACGCCTCCTCCGCGGCAGCTGCCGCTCCTGCTTCTGACAACGCCCGCCGGGCCGTCACGGTTCCCGGCGCCGCCGGTTCACCCCTGCGGGGTGGCCGGGGACTTTTCCGTACCGGCCGTACTCGAGCCCGTACGCGAATCCGCACTGCGGGGCCCGGTGCCGTCTCCGGTGCGCAGGGGCTCGCCGACCTCGTGCATGTGGCTCAGTGCCTGCCGGTAGGAGGCGATGAGTCCGGTCTCCGCGTACGGCAGGCCGACCGCTGCGCAGTGGGCGCGGACCAGGGGCTGGGCGAGGCGCAGGTGGGCGCGCGGCATGTTCGGGAACAGGTGGTGTTCGATCTGGTAGTTGAGGCCGCCGAGGAACCAGTCGGTGAGCGGCCCGCCGCGCACGTTGCGCGAGGTGACGACCTGGCGGCGCAGGTGGCCCCAGCGTTCGCCGTCGGAGTCGACCATTTCCATGCCCTTGTGGTTGGGGGCGAAGGCCATGCCGAGCTGGAGGCCGAAGAGCGCGTGGTGCAGGAGGGCGAAGACGAGTGCCGTCAGCGGGGCCATGGTGGTCAGCAGCAGTGTGGCGTACAGGGCGAGGTGGGCGACCAGCAGGGCACCCTCGGTCCTGCGCTCGCGCGGGCCCTGGCGGCGCAGGTCCTGGAACCCGTACAGCTTCAGGGCGAAGCCTTCGAGCAGCAGCATGGGGAAGAACAGCCCGGCCTGATGGCGGGCGAGCCAGCGGGCGAACCCCTCGCGGCCCGCGGCCTGTTGCTGGGTCCACACGAGGGCGCCGACACCGACGTCCGGGTCCTTGTCGACGTGGTTGGGGTTCGCGTGGTGCCGGGAGTGCTTCTCGTGCCACCAGGCCTGGCTCATACCGAGCAGAAGGTTGGCGTGGGTCAGGGCGAGCAACCTGCTGGTGCGCCGGCTGCTCGATATCTGGGCGTGGCAGGCGTCATGGGCGAGGTAGGCGGTGCGGGTCCACACCACGGAGAACGGAACGGCGAGCAGGAGCACCCACCAGGTGTGGCCGAGCAGCACGAGGCCGGTGGCCACGGCCGCGAGCGAGAGGAGGCCGACCGCGATACGTGCGACGTACCAGCCGTGACGGCGCTCCAGCAGCCCTTGGCTTCGGACCGCCTGCAGGAGCGGGGCGAAGTCGCTTCCCGACGCGGTCGCGGCGGGCCGCACGGGGGCGGCGGGCACGGCATGGGGCATGGCTGGACTCCGGTCTCTGGAAAGCGCATGCGGCGATCGCGGCACCCGTCTCCTCACGAGGCTACGGAACGTGATGTGCCCGGGGTAATGGAGCTAACCCCCGGGTCCTGGGGGGCCGGCCCCCTTGCGGCGGGGGTGCTGGGTACACCTCCGCTTCGTCTTCTGCCCGGCGTCGGGGGCGGCCCGTCGACCGGATGCGGATACCGGGACGGGACCGGGACGTGTACGGGGACGGGCCCGGAGGGCGCACTGGCAGGGGCCGGGGGGCCGGGCCCTGCGGTCAGGGCAGGAAGGACTCCAGGTCGGACGGAAGGCCGGAGGGGAAGTCGGACGGAAAATCGGACGGCAGGCCGGGGAGGTCCGTCGGGAAGCCGCTGGGAAGCTTCGTCGGGAAGCCTGAGGGCAGGGAAGTCGGGAAGTCCGACGGCAGGGTGGGGAAACCGGTGGGGAACTCGCTCGGCAGACCGAAGGAGGGTCCCGGCTTGGAGCTGCTGGGTGCGGGCCGGCCCGGCTTTCCCGGCCCTCCGTCCTGGGTCACGACGAGGACGACCGCCACGACGGCTGCGACGGCGAGGACGACGGCGAGCACGAGGACCAGGGGGCGACGGCCGCCGGGACCCTGTGGCGGTCCGCCCGACGGCGGGTCTCCCCATGGACCGCCGGCTCCGCCGCCCGCGGTCGGCGGCCCGTAGCCGCCGGGCGGCCCGGGGGGTGGTCCTTGAGGCGGGCCGTAGCCCCCTGGGGGCGGGTTTCCGGATGGCTGTTGCGGTGGTACGGGCGGCTGTTGCGGTGGTACGGGCGGCGTGGCCATACCCTCCAGGGTCGGCCGTACGGGGGCAGTCCGCGACCCCTGTACGCGAGTTGGTTCGCGCCCCACGTCAGAGCGCAACATTCCGGATGTGCGGGCCGGCACCCGCGCGGGCTGGTGCGGGCCGCCGTCCGACGGTTGTCGCGGCAGCACCCCGGCAGGCCGCTGAGCAGCGGTGGGCGGGTGGCCGCCGGTTGGCCGTTCGCTGCGCTCCCGTGCCACTATCCGCCTCATGGAAACCGAGAAGAACCTGGCGTCGCTGGAACTCGCCGTGCAGCGGCTGCGCGAGGCCGAGGCCGCGCTCGCCGCGGCCCGCACCGACGTCGAGACCGAAGCGGTGGCGTCCGCACGAGCCGGAGCCGACCTCGAGGAGGTGTCCGGGCTCAGCGGGATCTCCCCCGGCGATCTGCGCACGCTGAGCGCCGATCTCGGCGAGATCCCGCCCCGGTAGGCGCGCCGTTGTGGACGAGTTCGAGCTGCTGGACCCGTGGTCGATCGAAATGCTCGCACCGATCGTGGTGGCGGGGGAAGGACCGATGGCCTGCCCCGGTTGCGCGGCCGTCACCGGGTTCTCCGCCGGGGGCAGGTGGGGCGACCCGGTGCGGATGCGGTGCCGGTGCGGGCGTGACTGGCTTCCCTTCGAGGACGACCCCGAGCTGAGCCGGGAGCTGATGAAAGAGTTGATCATCGCGGCCCAGACGGACGGCTGAGTCGGCGGGCCAGGGACTGTCCGACGGATCGTGCCGGACGGGGAGGGGCAGCCCTGCGTCCGGATGAGGCGCTCGTACCGGCGGCCGGGCACGCAACCGGCTGCCATTCCGAGACGGCCGGGCACGCATCCGGTTGCCGCTCCGAGGCTGCCCGGACGCCTACGTCCGCCACCCAGCGGCCGGCGAAACGCTTGCCGCCGCTCCCCCGCGCCACGACGATGGGCCGGGCGGGCAGACCGTACACGCCGGGCAGTCCCGAGGTCACCCGCTCCCGACGAGCTGCCGCCCGGCCGCAGCCGACCGAAGTCTTCGCCGGGGAGGCCGAGTTGACCGACACAGAAGTGGCGCTGGAGCCGGGAGCCGACCCGCGGCGACGGCTGGGCGCTCTGCGGCGGGCGCACGAGGTGTTCGCCTCGGCGGGAAGGGTCGAGCGGCCGGTGCGCCCGGTGGTGGCCGATTCCTGGCGCCGTTCGGCCCGCGCCCGGGTCAGCCCGGACGGGCACGCGTGCGTGGAGCTGGCGGACGACGACCTGGCGGCGTACCGCGAGAGCCATCCGCTGGCCCGTGCGATGCCTCTCGTACGCGAACTGACGGGGACGTACGCGCGGGACGGCGAGCACCTCGTGGCGGTCTGCGACGCACAGGGGCGGCTGCTTTGGGTGGAGGGGCCCGCACGCTCACGGCAGCGTGCGGGCAGGATGAACTTCGTACCGGGTGCCCGCTGGTCCGAGAACGCCGTCGGCACGAACGCCCCGGGCACCGCACTCGCCCTGGACCGCCCGGTCCAGGTGTTCGCCGCCGAACACTTCCTGCGGCCGGTGCACCCGTGGACGTGCGCCGCCGCCCCCCTGCACGATCCGCGTTCGGGGCAGCTGCTCGGCGCTCTGGACATCACCGGCGGGGACAACCTCGCGCATCCGCACAGTCTGGCGTTCGTGCAGGCAGTGGCCCGCGCTGCCGAATCCCAACTGGCGTTGCTCGCGCCCCCGCCTCCCGCCGGGGGCGGCGCCGCGGCACTGTTCGCACTGGGGCGCGACGAGGCGGTTCTGGTGGCGGGCGGATCGCGGGTGCGCCTCAGCCGGAGGCACAGCGAGATCGTGGTACTGCTCGCCCGCCACCCCGAGGGCCTCTCGGGGGACGAGTTGCTGTGCGGGCTGTACGAGGACGCGGCGGCGAGACCGGTGACGCTGCGGGCCGAACTGTCGCGGCTGCGCCGCCTGTTGGGGACAGGCCTGCTCTGCTCGCGTCCGTACCGGCTGACCGTGCCCGTGGACGCGGACTTCACGACGGTCGCCCGCCGCCTGGGTTCCGGTGCGGTGGCGGCGGCCATGGGGGCGTACCGGGGGCCGTTGCTGCCGGGTTCGCAGGCGCCCGCTGTCGTACGGCTGCGGCGCAGGCTGGAGGGGGAGCTGCGGGCGGCGCTGGTGACGCGGGCGGACCCCGGGCTGCTCGCGGACTGGGTGTCCAGTCCGTGGGGCGAGGAGGACCTGCCGGCGTGGCGGGCGCTCGCCTCCGTCACGTCGGCGGCCCAGCGGCCCTCGGTGCACGCGCGCGTGCGCGCACTCGACGGGGAACTGCGGGCCGCGGCACCTGCAACGGGGTTGCAACGTCGGCCGCTCTAGCGTCCCCGGGGTGACGTCCGACGAGGGGCGGCACGTCCGAGGGAGGCCATGCGATGACCCGATACTCCGCACCCGGCAGCGGCGGCGCGATCGTCTCGTACCAGGAGCGCTACGACCACTGGATCGGCGGCGCGTACGTGGCCCCGGTGCGCGGCGGATACTTCGAGAATCCGAGCCCGGTCAACGGCCGCACCTTCACCGAGATCGCTCGCGGCACCGCCGAGGACGTGGAACTCGCCCTGGACGCGGCGCACGCGGCGGCTCCCGGCTGGGGGCGCACCGCGCCGGGCGAGCGCGCGAACGTCCTGCTGAGGATCGCCGACCGGATGGAGGCGCACCTGGAGGAACTGGCGGTCGCGGAGACCTGGGAGAACGGCAAACCGGTCCGCGAGACGCTGGCCGCCGACATCCCCCTCGCCATCGACCACTTCCGCTACTTCGCGGGGGTCCTGCGCGGACAGGAGGGAACGCTCAGCGAGCTCGACGAGGACACCGTCGCCTACCACTTCCACGAGCCGCTCGGCGTCGTCGCGCAGATCATCCCCTGGAACTTCCCCCTCCTCATGGCGACCTGGAAACTGGCGCCGGCACTCGCCGCGGGAAACACCGTGGTCCTCAAGCCCGCCGAGCAGACGCCTGCCTCCATCCACTTCCTGATGAGTCTGATCGCGGATCTGCTGCCGCCCGGCGTGGTCAACATCGTCAACGGCTTCGGCGTGGAAGCGGGCAAGCCTCTGGCATCCAGTCCGCGCGTGGCGAAGATCGCCTTCACCGGAGAGACCACCACGGGGCGGCTGATCATGCAGTACGCCTCCGAGAACATCAAGCCCGTCACCCTCGAACTCGGCGGCAAGAGCCCCAACATCTTCTTCGACGACGTCTGGAGTGCGGACGACGACTTCCGCGACAAGGCCCTCGAAGGCTTCACCATGTTCGCGCTCAACCAGGGCGAGGTGTGCACCTGCCCGTCGCGGGCGCTGGTCCAGCGTGGCCATTACAGCGAGTTCCTGGAGGCGGCGATCGCCCGCACGGAACTCATCAAGCCGGGCCACCCCCTCGACACGGACACGATGATCGGCGCCCAGGCCTCCCACGACCAGCTCCAGAAGATCCTCTCCTATCTGGACATCGGCCAGCAGGAGGGTGCCAAGGTTCTGACCGGCGGCCATCGGATCGAGTACGAGGGAGAGCTGGCGGGTGGCTACTACGTCCAGCCGACGATCTTCGAGGGCGACAACCGGATGCGTGTCTTCCAGGAGGAGATCTTCGGCCCGGTCGTCGCGGTCACTTCCTTCACCGACTTCGACGACGCGATCGCCACGGCCAACGACACGCTGTACGGCCTCGGGGCCGGCATATGGACCCGCGACATGAACACGGCGTACCGCGCGGGACGCGCGATCCAGGCGGGCCGCGTCTGGACCAACTGCTACCACGCGTACCCGGCACACGCGGCGTTCGGCGGCTACAAGCAGTCGGGCATCGGTCGTGAGACGCACAAGATGATGCTGGAGCACTATCAGCAGACCAAGAACCTTCTCGTGTCGTACTCGCCGAAGAAGCTCGGTTTCTTCTAAACGCGCGAAACGGGGCGCCTGACCTGGGGTTTTCCCCGTCAGGCGCCCCTCTGTCGACCCTCTATACACTAGTATCGGTTTGAGGCGTAACTCCCAGTTCCTCCCACTGGCATCCCACCTCTGACCAGCCCTTCCGGACCAGTCACGGACCAAAATCACACGCCTCAGGCGTGCCGCCCTGATTGACGCGGTCCCATTCCTGCATCGACTGCTCGATGAGCCGGTTGGCCTGTTCCCGAACGCCCTCCAGGAACTTGGCGTAGTGGCGGAAGAGAACCTCGATGGTCTGACCGGCACGCCGCGCACACTCAGCCGGGTCGACACCGGAGTACAGCCAGAACGAGATCCCCGCGTGCCGGAGATCGTACGGACGCTTAGCCAGAGATCTTTCATGTTGGGGGTTCTGGCCCTGCTGACGGGTCTCGAACCCCCGTAACCCCAACCATTAATGATCTCTAGCGGTGGATCCTACGACGCTCTAGGCTCACTCGTGGCTGAGGCGAGTGGGATGTGGTAGGGCTAGCGGCTTCTGGGTACCGCAAGAGACCGCGGGTATTGGGTCATGTGTCCTTCAGCCCCGACGATCCTGGAAGAGCGGACAAAGATGTACTGGAGACGTCTGCACCGTCGGTGCAAGCATGTGATCGACGGTCTCCCATTACCTGATCCATTTTCCGTCACGGAACTGTGTACCCGGCTGGCCACGGACCGAGGCCGCCCGCTGGAGCTGCGCCCCTTGCCCACACCGACAGTCCCCGAGATGCCGACAGGTATCTGGCTGGCTACCGACAGCGGTGACTACGTCCTGTACGACGCCCAGACAAGCCCGCTGCATCAAGAACACATCATCCTGCACGAGATCGGGCACCTGGTGTGTGGCCACCGCTCAGGCGGCGGAGACCAGCGACTGTACCGCCGGATCAATCTGGCGGATTCGAAGTCGATCCGGCAGGTGCTTCCCCGCTCGCGGTACTCCGATCTCCAGGAACAGGAGGCAGAGATGATCGCCACCCTGGTATTGGAGAGCATCGGTCGCATCCCCGCCCCGACGCTGCTGTCCGGGATGCTGGCCGGGTTGGAGTCCGCGATGGGGCTGAGTGGTGTGCGTCGTGCAGGGACGCCATGCTCGCGTGGTTAGAGAACATCGGCATCGGCGCGCTGTGGAGTGTGGCGATCGCCCGGACACCGCAGGCCCTGCGCAGAAGCGAGCAGCGGCCGCTGTGGTTCGCGATCGTCATGATTGCGGTGGCGATGTCGATGCACCTCGAACCCGTCACCGAAGTCCTGGCACGGCTCGTGCCCAACGCCCACTGGATCGACCTGACCAAGCACTTGGTGAGCATCCTCGATGCTGCCGCTGTTCTGTGGTTCATCCTTCAGGCAGCCGGACGCCGGCGCCACACGATCCCTGTGTTCGGTATCGCCGTCCTGGTTATGGGCACGCTGGTCCTGCTGGATCTTGGCGGGCCACCGCACGCCCGAAACCAGATAGCGCCTTCCAGTGATATCCCGAGTGTGCCCGATGCGTATTGGTGGGTCTTCTTTGCCTTCCACCTGCTCGCGGACACCACCTGTGGGTTCGTATGCTGGAGTTACGGCCGCCGTGACATTCCCCGACTCCTGCGTTGCGCGCTACGCCTGTTCGGCACCGGCATCCTCCTGGCGTCACTGCTGTGGGTGCTCAAGCTTGCCTATCTGGTGACCCGTTCGACGGTCTTTGCGCCCATTTTCTCACCCGTCACGGGCATCGAAGCGCTGTTCATGGCAGCCGGGGCTGCCTTGCCCCTCCTCGCTCACCTGCGTCAGTGGTGGCGGTACCGCAGCGCGCATCGCGGTCTTGAACTGCTGTGGCGGGACCTGACCGGCACAACCCCGGATGTGGTCTTCGTTGGGGGACCTCGGCTGCGTGCCGCGGCTGTACCGCTGCAACTGCGGCTTTACCGACGAGTGATCGAGATCAGAGACGCGATGATCGTGCTGCGCTCCTACGTCTCCTCGGCCACTCTCGACCAGATCCGGCGACGTGCCGATGAGGACGCTGATGTGCAGGCGCATCTGGTCGACGCATACGTCTCCGCCTACTGGCTGGTTGCCGCCGTGCATGCTCGGCGCGTGGGCCAGACGCCGCAGGCCCAGAAAGCAAACCTCGCTGGGGACGGAGCACAGGACCTTGCCGAGGAAATCGGCCACTTGCTGCACATCGCCGCCGCATATCAATCGCCGGCTGTCCGTGCCTATCACACATCGCTGGCCGGTCCGGCCTAGTACCAGATGGGAGTGCCGTGCTCATCGCATTTGCTCTGACCCCGATGGGAGTCGAGGAGAACGTTGCCGACTACATCGCCGACGCAGTCAAGATCATCAGGGAATCGGGGCTTCGGACCCGATCAGACTCGATGTACACCATGGTGGAAGGCGAGTGGGACGAGTTCATGGACGTCGTCAAACGGGCCACTGAAGCCGTCGCCGCCAAAGCCCCCCGAGTCCAGCTCATCCTCAAGGCCGACCTCTGGCCGGGCATGGCGAACCCGCTGGACGGAAAGATCGCGCTTCTTGAGCAACGGATCACGGAGATGGAGTCCTGACACTCCCTTTGCGCCGCGCACAGGAAGGAGCCGCAAGCTGGTAAGCGCTCCCGACCTCGCTGCCTCAAGGTAGTGACCTCGACAGTACGTTGGTCGACTCGATGGGCAACCAGCAATGGCCTCGCGCGACTTGGCGGCGCGACCCGGAGGGGGGCGCAGAGGATCACTGGACTAGGACCGTGGCCCAGTTCGGGCAAGTCGGTACATGCGCTGCACCAGTCGGTCGCATCACGGATCCATCAGTACACGCTTCAATGAAACGCAGGGCCGGGCACGGATCTCAGCCACGGCCCAGTTGCCCTCGGGTATTTCGAGGCACGAATGGCAGGAGCTCCTCCCCGGGAGGCGATGGTTTCTTGCCATTGTCAACGCGCTGGCAAAACTATTGTTGATGCCGGGTTCCGCAGCTTGACCAACTCCGCCTACGATCCATTGTCATGTCCCTGTATCGACCGAAGGCACCAAGACGCCCTCTCCCAAGCACTGATGCCGCGTGTCTGTTCGGACGCCGCCTGCAGCGCCTGGTCGAAGCGGCTCGCCTGGAGGACAAGGGCAGGTTCACCGATACGGAGATCGCTGCGTACGTCGGGGTCAGCGGGCAGTACATCCGAAACCTGCGCAGTGGGAAGTCAATGCCGTCGGTGGAGAAGGCACAGCGCCTGGCGGAGTTCTTCGGGGTCGACCACGCGGACTACTTCCTCAAACCGGACGACGATCCTGCTGTGCTCGCCACGGAGCGCCGTCTGCGCACATTCGAGGGCGCGCAGACGACCGGGGACAGTGCACCAGTGGATGAGGAACGGTGGCTCCACCTCAGGGAAGGCCACGGGGTCCAGCAGATCGCGCTGCGTGCCGGGCAGCTCTCGCCGGAGGCCCGCAGCGCCGTGCTCGGCATCGTGGAGGATCTCATCCGCAGCGAGGCGCTCCCGGACCTTCGGATCGACGAGTAAGCGGACGGGACCGCTACCCACAGGAACACGCGAACACCAAAACGACGGGGGAACCGTGGAACTGAACCGCCGACCGTGTGCCGTACCGACCCACAGGTGGCACGAGGTATCCGGGTGAGGGCGAACCTCCTCCGATGCCTCGGTAACTATCCGCTCTGCTCTTCTACTTGCTGGAACGCCCGGTGAAGGCCCGCCTGGCCCGGCCCGCCTGGCCGCGGAAGGGATTCCCGACGCCGTGTGCTCAAGGGGCTGTCGGCGGGTTGATTCCCCCCGATACCCACTCGGTCATCGCATCCGACTCCAGGCGGCAGCCATGAGCCTTCCCGGTACCCGCAGGAGGCCCCGCATCATGGACTGATGAAAGCGCGGCAGCAGTCCCGTCGAGAGACTGCTGCCACCCGGCCGTGGACCAAGTGCGCCAACACCTGATCACATGCGGCCCCAGCATCACCGCCCGGCGTGTGTCGCCGGACGAAGCCCGATCGCAAAGATCGGACACATCGGTTCTCGCGAACCGAGCCAGCCCTCAAGGGCTTTTCCTTCCCGCACACGATTACTTAGGAAGGCATACACATGGTGCAGTACGGTGCTGCCGTTTGTCAGCCCTGCCCTGGTCACGAACTCGCCAACCGGCTGCCGTCCTCCGGAGAGTCAGCCGTCCTGGAGACGGAGCCAGAACACCTGCGAAGCCGTCCCACCACCGTGGCAGCAGCGAGCCTTGTGCCCTGTGTCAACCGGCCACGGTGACGCCGGGCGGTGTGGGAGAGCCACGGTCGCCCTGGACACACGGCTGTTGCTGGCTAGGCCGGGATGCCCGCGCGCCTGGCGGGGACCGTGCGTACGTGGTTGAACGGACCCGAATCGACGCGGGCACCCGATGCGGTCCGGCTGCCGCGGTCATGCTGGCTGCGCGTACCGCCAGCGACCACGGGAAGAGTCGAGATCAGGACTGGCGAACTCGGACGATGGCTTGGGCTGTCCGCCTCACGGGTCGCCTCCGCGGTACTGCCGAGTCTGCGCCGCTGCGGTGTCGTACGTGTCACGACGGCCCTGGGCGATCACGGCGAAGACCTAGGCCTGGAGTGCGCTGTCCTGCCGCTCAAAGAAGCACACGGACTGATCGGTCATCCACTGGCCCTGCAGCGCACTGAATGCCCCTTTCCCTGGGAGCAACCGTGATCGGTATTCCTCTCATGAGAACCATCTGACCCTTTGTCGGCATTTCCCGTATCTCGGGAACCTCCGAACCGGGGCAACACCAGGACAGACCCTCCTGGCCCTCAGTCCCGGTCGCAGCACTTCGCATGGAAATTCAGGGGGAATTATGCGAGCAGATCAAGTCATACTCGGGCAGGCGGCCGTGCACCAATCGAAGGACTGTTGTGGGTGCGGGCACTCCACGGCCATTGATGAGCCGAAGTGGAAGCATGCGCTGAAGAGAGTCAACAGGCTGACCCCGCGGGAGCGCGAGGTGTTCACGCTGTTGTCCGAGGGCTCGTCCAACCAGTGGATGGCCGACCAGCTCAAAGTTACCGAACGCACGGTCCGCGCACATCTCACCGCCATCATGGAGAAACTCGAAACCGACTCCAGGATGGCGGCCTGCCTGGCAGCTTATTACTTCCATACCGAACTAAGCACCCACCACTCGATTCCATCCGAGCAGCACCATGCGTCGGCAGCCGTGGGAAAGACTGTCGCAGACGACAATGGCGCTCCGCCGCCGCCTGAGTGAGCATTTCTTTCGAGCGTGGAGCACAACCTTCACGCACCCGCGCCGATGCTGTGCGGGTTCTCCCACAATGATCGAAAGGAATGAACATGTCGGACGCATTCGACCTGGACGCTCAGGTCAACACGCCGAAGGCCGGTAACCCGGAGCTCGGTCCGCCGTCTATCTCGACCGTCGCGACCCGGCTGGTCTGCACCCGCGTCACCTGCAAGCCGACCTGCACCTGCAACTGCACCACTGTCTGCACTGCCCTGTGCCGCGCCGAGCAGTAATCCGCAGTAATCCGCGGTAATCCAGGGCGCGGAGCAATGCGACGGGTGCTGCCGTGATGCTGACACGGCAGCACCCGTCCACCGCCATGGCCTCCGAGCCCCGTCATGAGACAAGGAAGAAAGATGCCACGCGTCCCTGACACTACTGACAGCTGGATCGGGCTGGAAGACGGCCTACTGGCGGAACGAGTTCGGCGCACGGTCACTCACGTGACGGAATTAACCTCGGATACCACGCAGCTCACCGAGCTCGTGCTGCGGAGCTCTGAGCAGTCTCCCCAGCCAACTGCCTGGTACCCACCCAGTGTCAGCAGTGGACAGGCCGGCGCCACTCTGCTGCACCTTTACGCTGCTTCGGCCGGCCTGAGCAGCCTGGACACAGCGTTCCACCACATCCGTGAAGCGGTGGCTGCCACCTCCATCGAACCGCTGAGCGGTCCGGGGCTCTTCGCCGGCACCAGTGGTCTCGCGCTCACGGTGGCCGAATGCGTGCGGCTGGAACCACGCTTCCGCCCCAGCCTCGACCGACTGCACGAGCAACTGGCCGACCAGGTGCTCGAGACCGATTACCCGAGGGTCGAGCGAGCGGTCAGCGACCTCGACTACGACCTCATCACCGGAGCGGCCGGGATACTGGCCTATCTGAGCTCCGTCGAGGAGCCGACGGACCGGATTCGCGAGGCGGCCGAGCGGCTGCTCGATTACCTGATCTGGCTCACCGGCCCGGCCCGGACCCCTGCCACCCCCCACCGCTGGCTGCTCACCCCCGAGGTCTACCCACCCCTGCCCAGTTACCGGGAGAAGTGGCCCCACGGCTATCTGAACCTGGGGCTCTCACACGGCATGCCAGGGGTCGCCGCCGCGCTGGCTGTGGCCTGGCGCGCGGGTCTGCGCAGGCCGGGACACCGGGCCGCCATCGACACCCTGACCACCTGGATCGTCGCCCAGCCACACTCCGACGAGTACGGCCCGGTCTGGCCGGACGGCACCGGCGTCAGCGCGGAGGGTGCGGAACTCACCTTCTCGTGCGCGGGCGACCAGCTCGCCTGGTGCTACGGCACCGCGGGGGTCGCCGGTGCCCTGCTGACCGTCGCCGAGAGCCTGGGCGACGACAGTCTGCGCAAGCTGGCCGTCGAGGCGTTCGAGGCCGTACTGCAGCGCACCGCCCAGACGCGCCCGCTGTCGCCCACTCTCTGCCACGGACACGCCGGACTCCTCATGATGTGCCTCGAGTTGGCGCCGTGGAGCGCCGCGGCCCGAGCGGCGCTGCCACGACTCACCGAGGAGTTGCTGGACTATGCCGACCCGCAGCGGCCCCTGCTCTTCGCCGACCAGGACGAGCCGGGTGTCCTGGTGGACGATCCCACCCTGCTCACCGGTGCCACCGGCGTGGCGCTGACGCTGCTGGCCGCGCTGGGTGCTGAGCGGCCCAGCTGGTTCCGCCTCTTCCTCGCGAGGTGAAACATGACCACCTACACACCCGCAGGCTTCTTCATGCTGCGCACTCCCGCACTGCCGTTCGCCGAGTTCCTCGACCTGATGGAGGACCCGCACCAGACTGACGAGAAGGTGCTACGACTCGCGCAGCGGCCGGATGTACGACGTGCCCTGCTCGTGGCGAGCGAGGACCTGACCGCAACCCTGGACCGTGGCCTGGACGAACTCAGCCCGAAGCGGGCGGCCAAGGTGCGCTCGCGGCTGCTTCGCTATCTCATCAGAATGGCCACCAGGCCCACGCCGTTCGGCGCGTTCTCCGGTGTGGCGATCGGCACCTTCGGCCCCAGCAGCACGCTGCGCCTCGGCAGCCCGGCGCTCAAGCGGCTGCGGGTGCGTACCGACATGAGTTGGCTGCTGTCGTGGCTCAAGGAGGTCGAAGAGGACCCAGAGCTGCTGCGGCACCTCCCGGTCCGCCTGAACCCGATGGCCCACCGGGCCGGTGACCGGATCGTCCTGCCGCAGGCGGACAAGTACGGTCAGGGCGATAACAGGGCAGTGCGCATCCGGGCGACCCCGGCCGTCGACGCGGTACGGGCCGCCGCGGTCGGCTCCCTCCCGTACCAGCGGATAGTCGACGAACTCGCCGCCGCCTTCCCGCAGGAAAGCATCGACACAGTCGAAGGTCTGGTCCGCCAGCTCTGGGACCTCGGGTTCCTGGTTGGCGATCTACGACCGTCGCAGACTGCGGCCCGCCCGGAGCAGGATGTGTTGAAGGCCCTGGCCGACGTACCGCATGCCACCGAGGCTGCGGACCGGCTGCGCGGCGTCGCCGAACTGGCCGAGCGCGCCGACGATGTCGCCTCGCTACGCCGGCTCAAGGCCGCCCAAGACGCACTGCTGCCGGAGCACCGGGGCCAGCCTTATCAGGCCGACGCCTCACTCGACCTGCGCGCCCCCCACCTGAACGCGTCCGTCGGGGAAGCCGCAGCAGATGCCGTGGACGTACTGATGCGGCTGTCCACGACGCTGGGGGGCGCGCACCATCTCACGCGCTACCGCGAGGAGTTCGACGAGACCTACGGGGCCGGTACGCGCGTGCCGGTGCTCGAACTCCTCAGCGCCGACCAGGGTCTCGACGCCCCGCCCACTTACACCATGCCCCAACGCAGCATCGAGCTGCCATCCGCACCGCAGCCGGACGCCAGCCGCAGGGACCAGGCGCTGCTCGGCTTCGCCCAGGAGGCGTGGTGGCAGCGCGCGCAGGAGGTCGAGCTCACCGACTCCTGGCTCGACCGGATCGCGCCGCGCTCGGACAGTGGGGTCTGGCCGCCGGTCATGGACGCCTATCTACAGATCGCCGCCGCCAACCGGGGGGCGGTCGACGCCGGGGAGTGGCGTGCGGTCCTGCGCTCCGACGGGCTTGCGCATGGCGGCCGGACCTTCGGCCGCTTCCACGATCTCATCGACGAACCCTCGCTACGGCTGCTTCACGACTTCGCCCAGCAGGAGGAGCGGCTGAGCCCCGAGGTGGCGTACGCGGAGCTCGCCTATCTCCCGTCGTACGGCAGGGCCGCGAACGTCGCGGTCCGACCGAGCGTCCGGCCGCACGAGATTCCGATCAACACCGCTCCCTCCGTCGCCGAGGACCGGACGATCCCGCTCGACGACATTCTCGTCGGAACCACGAACCGCCGCTTCTACCTGTGGTCCCAGCGGCTCGACCGGGAGGTCGTGGTCGCGCAGCACCACATGCTGAGTCCGGCGCTGGCGCCGAACGTGGCGCGGTTCCTGATCGAGGTGTCACTGGACGGCTATGTGCTGCCGACCGGCTTCTACTGGGGAGTGCTTGAATCGTCCCCCTTCCTGCCCCGGGTCACACGCGGCCGGATCGTGCTGCGTGGCGCCCAGTGGCAGATCACGAAGCAGGAACGCGACGACCTGGACGGCTGGTTCGCCCGCTGGCAGGTGCCGCGTTACGTCTTCCTGGTGGACGGGGACAACCGACTGCTGCTCGACCTCGACAACCCCCGCTGTGTCGAGGAGCTGCGCGCCGAACTCCGCACCAAGCCGGCGGCCGTGCTGCACGAGATGCTGCCGGGCCCGGACCACACCTGGCTGAGCGACGAGGACGGCCGAACCTACCTTGAGGAGCTCGTCGTTCCGGTCATCGCCAAGGACGCCGGACGAGTGACGCGCGACGCCGTCTCCCGCGCCCCCCAAGTGCCGGTCCAACGCCACCTGCCAGGAGGTGAATGGACGTTCCTGAAGCTCTACGCCGCGCCCGAGCGCCATGACGAGATCATCACGGGTCCGCTGCGCGCGGTCATGGCCGAGCTACGCGCACACGGCCTGCTGGACCGCTGGTTCTACCTGCGCTACGCCGACCCGTTCCCGCATCTGCGTATCCGCGCGCGGAGTTCGGCCGCGGCAGAGCTCCTCGCCGCACTCGCCGGCTGGGGCCGCGACATCGTCACGCAGGGCCTCGCACGGGACCTCGCGGTGTCCAGCTACGCCCCCGAGGTGGCCCGGTACGGCGGCGTGGAGACGTTCGACGCCGTGGAGCGGCTCTTCACCGCCAACAGCGAGGTGACCGCGGGGATCATCGCTGCGAAACTCGGCCTCGAACCGGAGTTTCTCGGCGTCGCCGTGCTGGACATGCTCCACGACCAATGGGGTATGCCCCTCATGGAGCGGTCCACCCGGATCAGCCACGTCAAGGAGGACCAGGCCGCCCGTAGGCAGTTCCGGGACAACCGCGACTACCTGTGTGAACTCCTCAGCCCCTGGGAGCGGTTCACCCACCCCGAGGGAGCACGGCACCGTACCCGACTCGCCGAGCTTCTCGCCCCCCAGGCCGCCGCCGTCACCGAGGTCGCCGATGCCGTACGCGCGGCAACCGCAAGCGGCACTCTGGTCGGCACCGCGGACGAGGTGCTCGGCAGTCTGGCCCATATGCAGATCAACCGGCTCCTCCCAGTAGATCTCGAGCGTGAGACACACTGCCATCGGCTCTGGGGCCAGACCCTTCGCGCCATCCGCGGCCGACTGGCGGCAGGGGGGCAGCGATGATCTGGCTCCGCGTGATGCGGCTCTTCTGGCAGCTGAGTCGTGTACGGGTCACGGCGTACACCGTCGTGACGATCCTGTCCGCCGCCGTGCCCGGCATCCAGATCGCGTTGACCGCAGCGGCCGTGCAGGCCGTCGCGGACGCGATCGGCGGGGCGGAGGCAGCACGGGACCAAGCGCTCCGGTACGCCGTGCTGCTGCTGGTGCTGTCGGTCACCAGCCATCTGCTCGGCACCTGTGTCCAGTACCTGGACTCCCTGCTCAGGCTGGAGCTCACCACGAAGATCGGTGAGCGCGTGATGCGCAAGGGGACGCGCCTGGAGCTACAGCAGTACGAGAGCGCCGACTCCTACGACAAGCTTCAGCGCGCCTTTCAGGAGAGCAACGGAGGCCGGATCTATCAGCTGTTCTCCCAGCTCCTGGACGCCGGACGCGACCTGATCACCATCGTTTCGGTGAGCTCGGTCCTGTTCATCTGGAGTCCCTGGGTGGCACTGCTCATCCTGCTCGCCCCCATACCCGCGGCCATCTCCCACATGGTCTACGCACACAAGGCGTTCGAGATTGAGTTTGCCCGGGCACCCGAGCGGCGGCGCCTCTTCTACTACCAGTACCTGACCACCACCGACCACTCCTTCAAGGAGGTCCGTCTCTTCCAGCTGGCGCCCACGCTCGTCGACCGGTACCGCGAGCTCGTGCAGAAGTTCTTCCGGGTGGACAGGGGACTGGCCCGTCGGCAGTCGCTACTCTCCGGGTTGCTCGGCACCCTGAGCGTCGGCGCATCCTCCGGAGCGATCATCTGGGCCATCCACAGCTCGATCAGCTCCGGCCAGATCGGCCAGCTCGCCGGCTATCTCCAGGCGATCGGCACGATCCAGGTGACCGCCATCAGCATGCTGCTCGGCTTCTCTACGCTCTACAAAGACACCCTCTTTCTCGGCAACCTCTTCGACTTCTTCGACATGCCGGAGCACGACATCACCGGTGGCAGCCGGGACTTCCCCACGAAGCTGACCAAGGGCATCGAGTTCCGCCACATCAGCTTCGCCTATCCGGGTACGGACAAACTCGTCCTGGACGATGTGAGCTTTCGGCTGGCGGCGGGTGAGTGCATGGCGCTCGTCGGCCGGAACGGCGCCGGGAAGACGAGCATCGTCAAGCTGCTCACCCGTCTCTACGAGCCGACCAGCGGACAGATCCTGATCGACGGCGTACCCATCGAGGAGTACGACATCGAGCAGCTCCAGCGGAACATGGGCGTGATCTTCCAGGACTTCATCCGGTACGAGATGCGGGTCCGGGAGAACATCGGATTCGGCGACGTCGACTCCCTGACGGACGACGCACGCATTCACAGCGCCGCGCAGGCCGGCGGTATCGCACCGGCCGTCGACACTCTCCCCCACCGCTACGACACCATGCTCGGCCGCCACTTCGAGGAAGGGCACCAGCTCTCCGGCGGCCAGTGGCAGAAGATCGCACTCAGCCGTGCGTTCATGCGCAAAGCCCCGATCGTGGTACTCGACGAACCGACCGCCGCCATCGACGCGGCCGCCGAGGCCGAGATCTTCGGCCGGCTACGCACCGTCGCAGAGGGCGCAACCTCACTCCTCATAGCGCACCGCTTCTCGACCGTACGCATCGCAGACAAGATCATCGTCATCGAGAACGGCAAGCTGATCGAGGAGGGCTCGCACAAGAAGCTCATGAAGCTCGGCGGTACCTACGCCTACCTCTTCAACCTCCAGGCCGCCGGCTACACCTCCGAGGGCCGGCCCGGAGCCGACGACACTCCCGAGACCGCGACCGAGACCGCGACCCCCGAGGCCGAGCCTCGGGCCGCCGGACAGGGATGACGACATGCGCTGTTCCATCATCTTTCCCACTATGGCGAAAGACCCGCTGAGCCTTGTTCCCTTCGCGGAGCTGGTCAAGGAAGGGCACGCCGCGCGGCTGTGGCAGGGACAGTCGCTGAGTCTGGAAACGCACCAGATGTTCGCCTACCTGGCCGGCCGCGGCTTCGACATCCCCGTCGGGACGAGCGTCGTGCTGATGCCGATGCGGCACGCCTTCGAAGCCGCCGTACAGGCACGCTCGCTATCGCGCCTGACCAGCCACCGCACCGTGCTGGGCGTCGGGCCCGGAGCTCCGGACTTCACCGCCGAGCTGCGGGGCGAGCCCTACCCGAGCCCGCGCGCCGCGTGTGTCGACTACCTGGACGCGATGCGACGGTTCCTCGGCGACGAGGACGCCTCCCCCGCAGGTACGGAACCGGGCACCGCACCCCTGCTCCCCCCCCTCGACCACCCCGGCGTGGAGCTCGGTCTTGGCGTGCTGCGGCCGGTACTGGCGCGGGCCGCGGGGATGGCCGCCGACGTGGCGATCAGCTGGATGACGCCCCCGGCCTACGTCCGGGACGTACTGCTGCCCGCCATGGCCAAGGGCGCGGCGCAGCGCGGCCGAGCCGTGCCCCGGATGACCACCGTGGTGCACGCGGCCCTGGCGGGGCGCGGCCGGAACCCCTATCAGCTTGCGCTCTCCGCAGCGAAGGCTCATCTCAGCACCGCGCACTACACCGACATGCTGCGGCAGGCCGGTCTGCGGATGCATGCTTCTCAGCCGTATCTCGGCGCGCGTGCCCTGGTTGATTCGGGCACATTTCTCCATGGTTCGGCCGAGGAGATCCGCGACGGACTCCGCGCGTACGAGGATGCCGGGGTCGACGAAGTCGTCCTGAATCTCTCCGGTGTGGCCGCGACATACGGCTACGGTGCGGCGGCGGAGGATCTACGCCGCATCCTGACCGAGGTCGGGATGCGACACCGCTGACCGGACGGAGTGACGGGGAGAGGGGAAAGTCACCGTGGGAACTCGCCATGGGAAGTCACCGACGCCGCAGGGCGTGACGAAATGGCTGGCGGAGCACGCCTGGCGGCTGGAGCGCCTCACCGCGGGCGGGCAATGCCAGGACCTGGTGCCCTTCGGTGCCGCCCTGTCCGAGGCGCGCATCGTCGGCCTCGGCGAAGCCACGCACGGAACCCGTGAGTTCTTCCAGCTCAAGCACCGGATCGTGGAGTTCCTCGTCACAGAAGTCGGCTTCACCACACTGGCGCTGGAGGCGAGCGAATCCGCCGCCCGGGCCGTGGACGGCTACGTCCAGGGCGGTGACGGCGACCCTGCGGAGCTGATCGGGCGTCTCGGGTTCTGGACCTGGCACACCGAGGAGATGCGCGCGCTGGTGGTCTGGATGCGTGCGCACAACCAGAGTGCCGCGCCCGGCCGTCGGGTGCGATTCGTCGGCATCGACCCACAGCGTTCCGGGGCCTCCGTCGCGTACGTCACCGACTTCCTCCGCCGGGTCGCGCCGACGGAGGCGGCGGCCACGCAGTCCGCGCTCGCACCGCTCAGCACCGCCCGGCCGGGGAGCCGCCCCGACCCGCAGCAGGCGCTCCGCGGCTCGGCCGAGCGCCTGCTGGGCCTGTTGACCGACCGGCAGGCGGAGTTCACCGCGAAGGTGGGCGCCGCGGAGACCGAGGTGGCGATCGACCACGCCCGCGTGCTGGTCAGGTCTGCGGACCTGGTCACTCTCCCCTTCGACGCACGCCTGTTCACCGCCCGCGACCGGTACCTGGCCGAAGCCGTGAGCGCCGTCGCCGACGGCGCCCAAGCGGCCGATCCGGCCGACAGCAGCGAGGAGAAGGTCGTGGTCTGGGCGCACAACGGCCATATCTCCCGGGGCCACTACATGCCCGGCGTGCCCGCCCTCGGCTACCACCTGCACCAGCGCTACGGCGACGCCTACTACGCCCTGGGCATGCTCTTCGGCGCGGGCGCGTTCCGGGCCCGCCGCGGCCGCAACATGCACCGGCCCGCCGTACCGCACCGGATCAGCAGGCTGGGAGCAGGCTCGCTGGAGGCCGAGCTCGCTCAGGCTGTTCCGGGCGACCACCTCATCGACCTGCGCGCCGCGCGGACCGCCACCGCCGAGGTACGGGACTGGCTGGGCAAGCAGCACAGGCATCGCAGCTTCGGCGCCAACGTGCCACGCTTCACCTACCGGCTGCACCACGCCCCGACCGCGCCCACTCAGGACTACGACGGCCTCGCCTATGTCAACACCTCCACCTGCTCCCGCCCCCTGCCATGAACAGGCGCCGGCCGGGGGGCCGGATGACGGCGCAGGCGAGCCGATAGCTCGACGGCAGGCCGGACCCCAGGCCCCCCACCTCGCACCGGCCCGCTCCCGCCGACCGACAGGCCGGGCAGGCGCGGAGCGATGTGTTCTACGTCGGGCCATGGCGCCACTTCCTCCGACGGACAAATGCAGCAGTGTCCTCAGGACGCCGGTGCGCGGGAAGAAGGACTACCAGCCACGGTGCGCATTGGTGCGGTAGCAACTTCTAAGGCGGCGTGGTGGCGCCGTTGCAGCTCTTCGCGTTCGCTGTCGGGGATCGCCATGCGTGACGCCCGCGCGGTTCTATCTCGCCGTGTGGCTCTGCGGCGCCCACCGACTGGAGTCGGTAGAACGGGCCACCCGTGAGAGCGTCCTCCACTCTCCCGATCGCTCCCACGGACTTTCCCCCTCCGAACCGCCCCTGCCGCACGGGCCAGTAGCTACCAAGATCCGGACCATCCCCGGACCAGTCCCCGCCCCAAAGCCTTGCAGGGTTCCATTTCCGCAGGTCAACCCGAGTGCAGCTGCTGTACTACCAGCAGACGAAGAACGTTTTGGTCAGCTACTCCACCAGGAAGATGGGCCTCCTTTAACGTCTCGAACGGCGCTCTCGGTAGCGTGGCCAGCTGCCGCATGGGGAGTCCATGGGGCCGGCTGGTCCGTGCGGGGGTTCCGGACGGGAGTGATGAGGTTGCGATGGGTGAGCTGGCGAAGCCCGAGGTGCGCGTTCCGGAGGGTGAGGCTCCTGGCGAGCTGACCGTGCGGGACCTGGTCGTCGGGGACGGGGCCGAGGTGAAGTCCGGCATGGTGGTCAGGGTCCACTACGTCGGGGTGACCTTCGAGTCCGGGAGGGAGTTCGATGCCTCCTGGGACCGGGGCGAGCCGTACAAGTTCGCCCTGGGCGGCGGCAAGGTCATCAAGGGCTGGGACCGGGGGGTGCGGGGGATGAGGGTCGGCGGTCGGCGCGAGATCGTCGTTCCTCCTCGTCTCGGCTACGGCAACCAGTCGCCCACGGCGTTGATCCCGGCGGGCTCGACCCTGGTGTTCGTGGTGGACCTGCTCGACGCGTATTCCCGCACCGCCGGGTGGAGCAGGGAGCGGTGACCCCGGCCGGCCCTGCCCCCTTCGGGCCGGCCGGGAGGGCGGAGCATCCTCCGAGGGCGCCGGGGCGCTACCGGCGCGGGCCGGGAGTGCGCCCCTCGAACGCGGCGAGCCAGGCGTCGGCGATCAGCCGGTGGCCGAGGGGGCTCGGGTGGACGCCGTCCGGGGCCAGTTCCGTCGCGGTGTGTTCCTGTGCCGCGCGGTTCAGGACACGGTCCGCGCGGACCACCTGGGCTCCGTTCCCCAGGGCGGCGCGCAGGACGGCCTCGGTGCGGGGCAGCAGGTCCTCGAACCAGCCTTCCTGCTCCGGGGTGACGGGCAGCAGGAAGGGGGTGATGACGATCAGCCGTGCGGCGATGGTCTGCGCGGTGCCCGCCAGGAGGCGGTCGAGGCATGCTTCGAACTCGTCG
This sequence comes from Streptomyces sp. NPDC058663, assembly GCF_042716745.1. Lineage (NCBI taxonomy): Bacteria > Bacillati > Actinomycetota > Actinomycetes > Kitasatosporales > Streptomycetaceae > Streptomyces > Streptomyces sp. NPDC058663. The sequence continues at coordinate 28,978 of NZ_JBHXRV010000030.1, read as the reverse complement.
ACCGGGCTGGGGAGTCCGCTGTCGTAGTGCCGCCAGGTGTCGTTGATGCCGATCTTGACCGTGACAACGGTGGGCCGGAGGTCGGTGACGTCGGTGGCCCAGCGGGATGCGAGGTCGTACACGCGGTTGCCGTTGAGTCCCTTGTTGATGATCCGGGGTGACCGGCTTCGGGTGGGTCCGGGCCCGGCGTGCGTCCGGTCGCGCAGGGTCCGCGCGATCTCGTGGACGTATCCGTTGCCGAGCGACACGGCATCTGCCCGGTCGCGGCCCGCGTCGGTGATGGAGTCTCCGATGAACAGGAGCGTGTCGTCTTCGTTGAGGGGCATGTCTGCCGTCCTGGCGTCGTGTGAAAGGACTGGGGGCGAGAAGATCATCGCTCTCCCGCTTGCCGGTCGACTACGGCTGTGGAAGCGGTCGTTGTGCTGCGGCGCGGCGCAGCGTCCCGGCCTCGCGCCCCAGCACGGTGGGATCGTCGCCGGGCACGAACTCCAGCAACGCCTCGACGCGGCGACCGGCGAGCCGGCGGAGCGCGGCGGCCCACAAGTTCTCCCGTTCGGCCAGCCGCAGCCGGGTGTTGCCCGGCCACCACGAGAAGGCGTGCACGGCGGTGACCCGGTCGCCCAACTCGGCGAGCCCCGCCAGCGCCTCCTCGTCGGGTGCGTCGAGCGGCGGTTGCCAGTAGGTACGGACGTTGTCCATGCCCACCTCCTCCAGCAGTCGCAGGGTCGACGCGACGGTGTCGGTGAGCGTCCCCTGGTGGAACTCCGTTGCCAGCTCCAGTCCGTGGTCCGCGGCGATCCGGCCCGCCTCCCGCAGACAGGTCACGGCGCGGTGCCGCTCGTCCGGCGGGGTGGCCGCCGATCCGGTTCCGCCCGCCCAGACCCGTACCCGCGGCGCACCGAGAAGCACCGCGGCCCGGGCGACGGCCGGGAAGTGGGTCATTTCGCCCGGGGTGGCCCGGAAGTACGAACCGTACGAGCAACAGGCGAGCCCGTGCCGGTCGGAAACGTCACGGACCGCGCGGACGGAGTCCGGTTCCCCGGGCGGCGCGTGCACGTCCGCTCCCCACTCGACCACCTCCAGGCCCGCGTCCGCCGCGCACCGCGCGACCTCGGCGGCGGGCAGCCGGCGGAAGGTGACCGAGCACAGGCCGAGTCGGATCGCGCCGACGTCGGGGCCGACTTCCGGCGGCTGGCTCGGGGACCCGTCCGCAACACCGTAATTCTTCTCCTCGGTCACTCCACTGCCTTCCTGCCGTTGTCGTGCACACGTGCATCCTCCGGGGCCCGTCGGCGGGCGTCCGTATCCGGACGCCCGCCCCTTCACCGGTGGCCGGTCATGCCGCGTTCGGGCCCACGTCCGCGGCGGTGAGCGGGCGCCGGAGCGCGGGTGTTGTCGCGTACTCGTCGGCGCCGATGTCGCGTGCACTTCCGCGCGGATCCCCGTCGATGTCGTCGGCCACCGCCGGGTTGCCCAGGGTGGCGGCGCCGATCGCCGGGCTTGCGGATGTCAGTCGCAGAACACCGTCCTGGCCCGCGGCCAGCCGGGGGTCGGCCCGGGTGAAGCCGCCGGAGGGGATGTTGCCGTTGGCGGCATCACCCCACAGCAGGTTGCTCCGCCAGGTGAAACCCGCTGTGGCTCCCATCGCGACGAGGCTGCCGGAGTTGGCGACCAGCAGGTTGTCGGCGACGACGACGTTCCGCGGCTCGTAGGCCCTGCTCTCGCCGGAGAGCGTCTTGGTGTTGTTCAGCAGGGAGTTGTGGACGATCACCGCACCGTCGCAGGCGTCGTTGCCCCTCCTTTCCTCCTCCGATTCGTCCGGATGGTGGTCACGGGTGGATCCGCTGCCGATCACCAGAGCATTGCCCGACAGCCCGCTGAGGTAGTTGTTGACGATCAGGTGGTTGTTGCCGTAGACCCGTATTCCGTCTTCGCCGTCGATCAGGTAATTGCCCTGCACCGTCGAGCGGTTGCCGTGTCTCAGCACGATCCCGCCGCGGCTGTCACGGATGGTGTTGTACTGGATGGTGTTGCCCGAGGACTTCACCGAGATGGCCTCGGGGTCTCCGTCGCACCGCTCGAACAGGTTGTACTCCACCTTCGCCTTGGCGTCGGACAGTGCACGGCCACTGACTCCGAGCCGGATCGCCTCTCCGCCGTTGTCCCCCGAGAACCTGTGGTCGGAGAAGTGGTTCTTGAAGACGTGCAGGTTCTGCGCCATGACTCCCGTGCGGGGATCGTCCGAGCCGGGGCCGTCGAGGACGAGGAAGACACCGAGGGTGGTCTTGTTGTGGAAGTGGTTCCTGTCGATCTTCGAGTCGTTCGCCCGCACGAGGACCCAGTACTTGTCGCCGGTGTCTGCGAACTGGAAGTCGTTGCGGGTCAGCCGGATCGACGAGCAGCTCGCCGGTATCTCCATCGTGGTGCTCTGACGCAGGGAGAAGCCGCTGAGGGTGATGTTGCTCGAATTGCTGAGGACGAAGCCGCGTGCGCCGCGGAGCACGGCGCCGCCGCGGGTCTTCGAGACGATGGTGATCTGCGCCGCGGTGCCGTGCTTGCCGGAGATGGTGATGGCGCCCCCCGATGGCACGGTGTATGTGCCGTCGGCGACGACGATCCGATCCCCCGGTACGGCGGCATTGATCGCGCTCTGCAGTTGGGCCAGGGAAGAGACCGGTATGTCGGCCGCTGATGCGCTCCCGGACAGCGAGGTGGTGAGGGGGACGGCGGCGAGTGCGGCCACGGCGGAGCTTTTGAGGAACGTGCGTCGTTGCATGGTGCCTCCTGTGGGGACGGGAAGGTACCGGCGGGTCAGCGGGTCCTGGCCCTCCGGGGTGCGAACGGACGTGCGCGGTCGGTGGACGGAGCGGCGTGCGCGGCCGGTGGACGGCGCGGCGTGCGCGGTCGGTGGACGGAGCGGCGTGCGCGGCCGGTGGACGGCGCGGCCGGTGGACGGACCGGCGTGCGCGGCCGGTGGACGGCGCGGCCGGTGGACGGACCGGCGTACTCGGCCGGTGGACCGACCGGCGTGGTCAGCCGGTGGACCGGCCGGCCTGTTCAGCCGGCCTGCGGGCCGACGTCTGCCGCGGTCAGCGGCCTGCGCCTCGGGGCCCGGCGGGAGTACTCGTCCGCGCCCACGTCCCGGGCCCAGCCGCGCGGCTGCCCGTCGATGTCGCGGGTGACGGGCGGCCACCGGAGCGTGCCGGCGTTGATCGCCGGGCTGTCGGCGGCCGGCCGCAGGATGCCGTCCGGGCCGGCGACCAGCTTCGGGTCGGTACGGGTACCGCCGCCGGCGGGGATGTTGCCGTCGTCGGCGCCGCCCCACAGGAGGTTGCCCGACCAGGTGAAGCGCACGGTGTTCGCCATCGCGACCAGCTGGCCCGAGTCCGCGACCAGCAGGTTGTCGGCAACGGTGACGTCCCGTGGCTCGTGCGGGCGGTGGCTCTCGCCGGAGAGCGTGCCCTGGTTGTTCACCAGGGTGTTGTACGCGATGAGGATCCGGTCGGGGGCGTCGTTGCCGCGGCGCTCGGCGGGCGTCTCGCCGGGCACGTGGTCGCGCCGGGAGCCGCTGCCGATCACCATGGCACGACCGGACAGGCCCGCGAGGTAGTTGTTGACGATCACCTGGTCGTTGCCGTAGATCCGCACGCCTTCCGTACCGTCGACGAGATGGTTGCCCTCCACCCGGTTGCGGTTGCCGTGCCGCAGCACGATCCCGCCGAGGCTGTCACGGATGGTGTTGTAGCGGATGGTGTTGTCCGAGGACTTCACCGAGATCGCTTCCGGGTCGCCGTTCGCCCGCTCGAACAGGTTGTACTCCACGACTGCGTGGGCGCTGGACAGCGCGCGGGGGCTGACCCCGAGCCGGATCGGCTCGCCGCCGTTGGACCCGGCGAAGCTGTGGTCGGAGAAGTGGTTGCGGTACACGTGGACGCGCTGGGCCATCCCGTCCTCGCCCGCGCCCTCGATGCCCAGGTAGATGCCGAGTGTGCTCTTGCCGTGGAAGTGGTTGTGGTCGACCACGCTGTCGTCCGCGCGCACCATCACCCAGTGCAGGCCCTCGATGTCGGCCAGCTGGAAGTCGTTGCGGGTGAGCCTGATGTGCGAGCAGTCCGGGGGGACGTCCAGGGTGCTGCTCTGCCGGAAGGAGAAGCCGCTGAGGGTGATGTGCCGGGACGCCGCGAGGACGAAGCTCTGCGCGCCGTTCAGCACGACTCCGCCGCGGGTGCGGGCGGCGATGGTCACGGGCGCGCGCCGGGTGCCCCGCTTGTTGCGGATGGTGAGGGGCCGGTCCGGCGGGACGGTGTAGGTGCCGTCGGCCACGACTATCCGGTCTCCCGGGCGGGCCCGGTCGATCGCGGCCTGGAGTTCGTCCAGTGAGCCGACCGCCGCCGGGGCCGCCGTCGCGCCGACGGCCGCCGGTCCTCCGACGGGGGCGGCGGCCAGTGCGACTCCGGCCGCGGTGCCTCTGAGGAACGTGCGTCGTTGCATGGTGCCTCCGTGAGCTGGTGGATCGGGGTCGGGCTCAGCCGTCGGCGCGGTCGGCCGAGGTGTCCAGGAACAGTTCGATGACGGGTACGGGGGTGTCGGGGCGCCGGACCGGGACCTGGAGGGTGAGCGTCCCGGCGGGCTGTCCGCCCATCTCGGTGTTGACGGCGGGCCGGTCCGGGTCGATGTGGATCCGGACGATCTCGGACGCGTCGTTGAGAAGCTGGGCGTAGCGCACCCTGCCTGCGAGGCCGGGCAGGTGCAGATGACGCGGCGGCCAGGCGAACAGGTGGACGTAGAGCCGGTCGCCGCGCTGGGTGTACCGGCAGTCGGCAGGGGCGGTGTACGGGGACGGGCCGCAGCCGCGGACCGACCTCTCGTGCAGCTCCGTCCACCGGCCGACCTCCGTGAGGACCGCGGCGTCGCGCGGGTCGAGCTCACCGCGGCCGGTGGGGCCCACGTTGAGCAGGAGATTGCCGCCCTTGGACACCCCGTCGACGAGCATGCGGATCAGCAGGTCGGCACTCTTGTGGTCGAGGTTGTCGCGGTCGTAGCCCCAGCTCCCGTTGAGGGTCTGGCAGGCCTCCCAGAGCACCGGGCGCCCGTCCTGGGTCATCGGGCCCGAGGGCTGGTACTGCTCGGGGGTGACGAAGTCGCCGGGCAGACCGGTCCTGTCGTTGACGAGTACGTGCGGCTGGAGTTCACGGATCGTCTCCAGGAGCTTCGGGGAGTCCCAGTCGTCGGGCCCCTTGCCGCCCCACCAGCTGCGCCCGGCGTAGGAGAAGTCGAAGAACAGGTAGTCGACGCGCCCGAACGAGGTCAGCAGTTCGCGGACCTGGCCGTGCAGGTAGCGCTGGTAGTCGCGGATGTCCCGGTCGGCGTGAGCGGCCTTGAACTCCTCGTCGTCGCGTTGCGGATGGGTGCCGTCCACGGGGAACGACGGATGGTGCCAGTCGATCAGCGAGTAGTAGAGGCCGACCTTGAGCCCTTCGGCGCGGCACGCCTCGACGAACGGGCCGACGAGGTCGCGGCCGTACGGGGTGTTGGTGACCTTGTATGCAGTGAGGTCGCTGTCCCAGAGGCAGAAACCGTCGTGGTGCTTGGCGGTCAGGACGACGTACCGCATGCCCGCGGCCCTGGCCGACCTGGCCCACTGGACCGGGTCGTAGCGGTCGGGGTCGAAGTGGTCGAAGTAGACCTGGTACTGCTCGTCGGTCAGCTTCTCCCGGTTCTTGACCCATTCGTGCCGGGCTGCGAGGGAGTAGAGGCCCCAGTGGACGAACATGCCGAACCGGGCGGTGGTGAACCAGGTGGTCTCCGGCGCTTCTCCGGTGGCCGGGGCCCCGGGCAGGGGCGCCGGAGGAGAGTCGGTGTGCGGGGTCATCGGGTATCGCTCCTTGTGGTCGCCGTCCGGTGCCGGTGGGGTGCGCCGGAAAGCTGCCGGTGGTACGGGGGGGTGGGATCGGGGGACGCGTTACGGGTACCGGATGTGCGGCGACGGTCCGGCCGGGCCGTGGCGCGGGGAACGCTGCGGCTGCGGGCCCGGCCCTTCAGGGACCGGAGGACGGAGTGCGGGGCCGGCCCTTCGGGGGCCGCAGGACAGAAGACAGGGTCAGCCCTTCAGAGCGCCGGAGGAGAGGCCGCTGACGAAGGAGCGCTGGAAGAAGAGGAAGACGATCACGGACGGCAGCAGGGCCAGCAGGGCTGCGGCCAGCACCACGCCGGGGGTGACGTCGGGGTCGATCCGCAGGGTCCGCAGTGCCAGCGGGAGCGTGTAGGACGAGGCGTCCGTGGAGACGAGGAGGGGCAGCAGGTACTGGTCCCAGATCATGGTGAAGCCGAAGACCCCGATGACGCCCAGGGCCGGCTTGCACATCGGCAGGATGATCTGGAAGAAGATCCGCAGGTCGCCGGCACCGTCGATGCGGGCGGCCTCCTCCAGCTCCCGTGGCACGTCCTTCATGAACTCGGTCATCACCAGGATGGAGAATCCCCAGGCGCCCAGCGGGACGATCATTCCGGCCAGTGTGCCGATGAGGTTGAAGTGGAATACCGGCAGGTCGGCGAGGATCAGGGACAGCGGCAGGGCCAGGATCTCCTCGGGCAGCATCAGCGTTGCGAGGATGGCGACGAGCACCAGCGTCATGCCGGGAAAGACCTTCCTGGCCAGGGCGTATCCGGCCAGGACGGACACGGCCACCTGGAGCAGCAGTCCGAAGCCGACCACGAAGAACGAGTTCAGCAGGTAGCCGAGCACGCCCTGGTCGAAGGCGACCTGGAAGTTGTCCAGCGTGATTCCCGACGGGACGACGCTCAGCTGTGTCGGATCCTTGACGTGGCCGAAGGCGCTGACGAGCAGGGCCAGCAGCGGCCCGCCGAAGACGATCAGGACCAGCAGGTAGAGGACGGCCTTCAGGACCCGCCCGCCGGCGCTGCGGCTCTCGGTCAGGCCCAGCGCGGTCTCGGTCGGCACGGTCATTTGCTTTCCCTCCGCCGCAGCAGTTGGACAACGACGGTCAGGATCAGGGTCGCGCCGAACAGCAGGACGGCCCCCGCCGCGCCGACGCCGAGCCGGTTCTGTTCCAGTCCGAGCTTGTAGATGAGGGTCATGACGACCTCGGTGGATCCGTCGGGCCCACCGTTGGTCAGCAGGAACACCTCGGTGAACACCCGCAGTCCGCGGATCGCGGCGAGGATGAACAGGATCGAGAACACCGAGCGCAGCCCGGGAACCGTGACGTACCACACCCGCTGCAGCCGGGACGCGCCGTCGACCTTGGCGGCCTCGTACAGACCGCGGTCCACGCTCGCCAGACCGGCGAGGAAGATCATCATGTCGTAGGGGGCGCCCCGCCAGATGCCGGTGAGCATGAGGGAGGCAATCGAGGTGTCGGGGTCGTTGATGAACCCCGAGGGGCCGAACCCCACCAGGCCGAGAAGGGAGTTGAGCATCCCGTCCTCGGTCGGGTGGTACATGATCCGCCAGAGTTCGGCGACGACCGCGATGGGCACCACCACCGGGAGGAACACGGCGGAGCGCACGAATCCCAGACGGCGGCTCTGCCCTTCCATCAGCAGCGCGAGGGCGAGGCCGAGAGCCATCGAGCCGGCCGTCTGTCCGGCGGCGAGGACGACGGTGTGCCACGCGGCGTCACGGAAGCCGTGGGACTGGAGCACCGTGACGTAGTTCTCGGCGCCGACCCACTTGTTTCCCAGGTAGGGCTGGACCTCCTGGAAGGACATGGTCAGCGCGCTGATCATGGGGATGAACTTGAAGTACAGGAAGAGCAGCAGAGCGGGAGCGAGGAACAGCCACGGTGTCCACCACCGGCCCGCTCTGCGGCCGTTCCTCCGGCGGAGGGCGGCCGCCGCGCCCCGCCCGCCCGCCGTGCGGGGGCCGGGGCCGGCCGCCGCAGGGGCGGCCGGATCAGCCTGGTCGAGGCTCATGACGCGGCGATCCCCTGCTCCTTGAGAATGCCGGCGAGCTGCTTGTCGAGCTCACCCAGCTTGGCCGTGAGATCCAGTCCGCAGTCGGCCATCAGGGCGTTCACGGCGTCCGCCGTCGCCTGCCGCACCGGGGTCCAGTTCGGGATGGAGGGCGCGTAGCGGCCGGTGTCCTGATACACCTCGGAGTAGGTCTTCCAGCGGGGGTCGGGACGGACCTGGGAGATGTTCACCGTCTTGTTGACGGGGAGTTGTACGACGAAGCCGGTGTCGCCCTCCATCCCGATCTTCTGGCCCTGGGCGGAGATGGCGAAGTCGACGAAGGCGTCCTGTCCGGCGCGGTTCTCGGAGCCGGCCATCAGGTAGACGGAACCGCCCTCGGCGAGGACCGTGGCGTCCTTGGGTCCCTTGGGCATCGGTACGACCTCGTACTTGTCCTTGCCGAGGGTCTCGTCGAATCGGGGCAGCATGTACGGCCCGACGACGAACATGCCGGTCCTGCCCGCCTCGAAGGTCTCGTTCGTCGGCGGGGTGTCCATGGTCACGGAACCCGGCTGGACGGACTTGTCCTTGCAGCCGAGGTCCCGGAACCACCGCATGGCCTCGACGGACGCCTTGGCGGTCATCGCCGGCTTGTACGTGCCCTTGCCGGCCTCGGTGATGAAGTCCCCGCCCGCGGCCCACAGGAAGTTGGAGAAGTACCAGGAGGCGTAGCCGCGTTTGGTGGAGAGCGGGGCGGCGAGGCCGGAGGTGTCCTGCTTGCCGTTGCCGTCGGGGTCCCGGGTGGTGAAGGCCTTGGCCATCGCGGCGAAGTCGTCCCAGCTCCGGGGTGCTTCGAGCTTCAGTTTCTGTCGCCAGTCCTTGCGGATGAGCAGTGCGGACGCCTGTGCCGAGTACGGCAGGGCGTACTGCTTGCCGTCCACGCTCTTGCCGGAGTCCAGGCCCTGCCCGATGACGTCCTTGCTGTTCTTTATCCTCCCCAGGTCTATCTCCCTGAGCAGGCCCTGGGTGTGCATCGCCCCGAGCTGCGTGACGTCGTTCATGACGAGGTCGGGCAGGTTCTTCTGTGCGGCCCGCTGCTGCAGCTTGGTCTCGAAGTCGTCGAAGATGGCCGTGACCTCGACCTTGTGGCCGGTGGCCTTCTCGAAGGCCTTGGCGAGCTTGAGCGCCCCCTTCTCCCCCGGTCCGCCCGGTGTCGTCCTGGTCCACAGTTCCAGGGTCGCGCGGGAGTTCTGCTTGGCATCCACTCCCGCGGGCCCGGAGGTACAGCTGGTGAGGACCAATGACGAGGCGAGAACACCCGCACCGATCCATCGCGATCTCTGCATGACAACTCCTGTTTCGCGGCTGCACAGTTGGCCTGGAAAGCGCTTGCTGGGACGGTAACGGGGCCCGTATCAGCGGTCAACAGTCCGATGAATATATGAAGATTCCCGTCGACGACGAGGACAGATCACCAAGTATTCGGGCAATGACATTTCAGTGATCCGATGTATGGTCCCTGCGAACCGCCTGGCCGTAGTGGTCAACAAGCCACGCCGGAACGCGACATCAGGCCGGACGTTTACCCACGCGTCCGACCAGGGGCCGTGGGCCGGGCGGGTCGATCGGCCATCAGTGGACAGGCAGAGGAGAGAACCGACATGAACGAGCCGGCCACCGCACCGACAGCCCTTCTGGTCATGGAGGAGGAACGCCGGGCCGACGTCTATCCGCCCGAGGCGATGGCCGGGATCGACCGGCTGGTCGACCGGCAGGGACCGCCTCTCACCCGGGAACAGCTCGCCGAGGACCCCTCCGTACTGGGAGACGTCGACGTCCTGCTCACCGGGTGGGGCGCGCCCGTACTCGACGCCGCCCTCCTGGGGCATGCCCCTCGGCTGCGGGCCGTCCTCGTCGCGGCGGGATCCGTCCGGCACCTGACCACGCCCGCCTTCTGGGAGCGTGGCATACCGATCGTCTCCGCGGCCGCGGCCAATGCCGTCCCGGTGGCGGAGTACACCCTCGCCCAGGTTCTCCTCGGGCTGAAGCAGGTGCACCGCGTCGCGCGGGACGTGGCGAGCAGCCGCCGGTTCCCGCGCGACATCGCGGTGCCGGGCGCCTACCGGTCGCGGGTGGGCCTGCTGGGGCTCGGGCACATCGGACGGCTCGTCGCGGACCACCTCCGCCGCTTCGAGGTCGACGTCGTCGCCACGGACCCCGTCGCCTCCCCGGAGACGGCCCGGCGGGCGGGCGCGCGGCTCGTGGGCATCGAGGAGCTCTTCGGCACCTGCCACGTCGTCAGCCTCCACGCACCGCTGCTGGCCGAGACCCGCGGCACGGTCGGTGCCCGGCTGCTGAACTCCATGGGCGAGGGCGCGACGCTGATCAACACCGCGCGGGGCGCGCTGGTCGACGAGACGGCCGCGGCGCGGGTGCTGCGGGCCCGGCCCGACCTCACCGCCGTGCTCGATGTCACCCACCCGGAACCCCCGGCCCACGACTCGCCACTCTTCGACCTTCCCAACGTTGTCCTGACGCCCCATATCGGTGGTGCGATGGGCGCCGAACGCCACCGCCTCGGGCTGCTGGTGCTCGACGAACTCCGCCGCCTCACCCAGGGCCTGCCGCTCCAGCACGCCATCAACCCCGCCCACGCCGCTTCCCTGGCCTGACATGGCACTCCGTTGGGGCCGACTTGGGCCGAGGCCCGTCCGGGCCGGCCCTACCGGCCTCGGCCTGCGGCCCGGCGCCGACCGTCCGTGCGGCGCGGGCGACGCCACGGGTTGTCGTCGCGCAGGGCGTCCGGCAGCAACGCGCGCGCCAAGGTGGCGGAATCGGTGTCCTGGGTCATGAGCCGTTCCTTCGTGACGCGTACGCGGCGTTCGTGGCGGCGAGCATGTCCGGCCTGCGGCCGGGGCCCGCCAGCCCGAGGTGGTAGAGGTGCAGCTCGCGGGCACCGGCCGCGGCCAGTTCCGTGACGTACGCCTGCATGTCGGGAACAGGGTCGGCCGACACCGCGGTCACGTAGCTGCCGACGTCCACGGTGGGCGGGAGCTGTCGTCGGGCCTGCGCGACGGCGTCGGAGCCGGCCCGGCCGGGTGTCCAGTTCTGCAGCACCACGGCGTCGGCGTCAGCGGCCGCGTCGGGAGTCAGGCCGGGAAGTGCCCCGGTCGCCCAGGGGTCGAGCGAGCCGTGCAGGACGACCCTGGTGCCGGGCGGGACCGCGGCGAGCACACCGCGCCTGAGCCGGTCGGTGCCCCGCTGCCGGGTGTGCAGGAGCGTGGCCCTCAGCTCGGCGGGCAGCTCGTCCGCGGTGGCGGAGAGATCGGCGCCGTCCACCAGGCGGCGGACTTCGGTCCGCAGGGCGTCGCGGAAGTCTTCGGGTCTCGCACCGGACTCGGCCCAGCCGTCGGCGCAGGCCGTGCAGCAGCACACCGAGAGCAGCCGGGCGGCAGCGGGGGACCAGACGCCGTCGGTCTTCTCGTGCTGGTGCTGGTGGACCGCGCCGAGCCGGCCGCAGGCTTCGAGTACCACCGATGCGAGGTCGAGCCCTTCCAGGCACTGCGCGGTCAGTGTCGCCGCGTAGGCCCGGACCTCCGGCTGCGACGGGCACAGCGCCCAGGGGTAGCTCTCGCCGAAACAGTTGCGTACGGCGTACTGGGGGAACCGCGTGCCCAGCCGGGAGTCGTGGGTGAGCACGAGCCACGCGGCGGCGGGCAGTCCGGCCGCGTTCAGCACGCGGACGGCGTCTCCCGCACTGTCGGGAACCGACGCCCAGCCCGCTGCCGCCGGACGCAGCGCGGCGTCCTGCCAGGCCTCCTGGCGCACCGGGCGGTAGAGCGCCGCGTGCCGGGCGAGGACCGAAGTGCCCGCGGGCGACCAGGGAGTGGCGGCGCGGGCACTGTGGTAGGACACGGCGACGGCCACTTCGTCGACCCCGAGTTCCCGCGCCCTGTCCACGAAACCGGGTGCGTCGATGACGTCCCACGGATAGGCGTAACCGACTACACGCACCGCTTCACCACCGGGCCGGGCGGGGGTCGAACGAGGGGACGAACCTGCGCATGTACGTCACGTCGTCCCGCTTGGTCTGCCCGCACCGGACGTAGTCCTCGTGGGCCCTGGCCAGCGCGTCCCGGTCCAGCTCGATGCCCAGGCCCGGCGTGTCGGGCACGGTCACCGCGCCGTCGCGGAACTCCAGGGCGCCCGGCACGACGACGTCGACGCCGCGCCACGGCCAGTGGGTGTCGCAGGCGTACGTCAAGTGCGGGGTCGCCGCAGCGACATGCACCATCGCCGCGAGGCTGATGCCGAGGTGACTGTTGGAGTGCATCGACAGTCCGACGCCGAAGGCCTCGCAGGTCTTCGACAGCGCCTGGGTGTCGCGCAGACCGCCCCAGAAGTGGTGGTCGGAGAGGACGACACCGACGGCGCCGGCCCGGAACGCCGGCTGGATGTCCTCGAAGCGCACCACGCACATGTTGGTGGCCAGCGGCATGCCCGCCTGCTCGGCGACCTTCGCCATGCCCTCGATGCCCGGGGTCGGGTCCTCCAGGTATTCGAGGACGCCGTCCAGTTCCCGCGCGACCCGGACCGAGGTCTCCACCGTCCAGGCCGCGTTCGGGTCGATGCGCAGCGGGTGGCCGGGGAAGGCGTCGGCCAGCGCGCGGATCGCGTCCGTCTCCTGGCCGGGGTCGAGCACGCCGCCCTTGAGCTTGATCGACCGGAAGCCGTACTGGCCGATCATCCGCTTCGCCTCGCCGACCAGCGCGTCCGGGGTGAGCACCTCGCCCCAGACGTCCTGTTCCGCGTCCAGGTGGGCCCCGTACTTGTAGAAGAGGTACGCGGAGAAGTCGACCGCGTCGCGCGCGCGTCCGCCGAGGAGGTCGACCACCGGGCGGCCCAGTCGGTGCCCCTGGGCGTCCAGGCAGGCGACCTCGAACAGCGAGTAGACGCCGGCGACGGTCTTGCTCACCGAGAAGCCGCCGGTGAGGCCGTGCTCGTCGGAGAAGACGGCCCCGCCCAGTGCCCGCGTCACGGTGCGGCGCAGTGCCGGCAGGTCGAACACGTCGAGGCCGGTCAGTTCCGGCAGCACCTTGTGCACCTGGTCCAGGAAGGCCAGGTCGCCGTAGGACTCGCCCAGACCGACCACTCCGTCCTCGCAGCGCAGTTCGACCACACCGCGCAGCGCGAACGGTTCGTGCACGCCCATCGCGTTGAGCAGCGGCGGATCGCGGAACGCGACCGGGGTCAGGACGGCATCGAGCACCTTCATCAGCGCACCCCGTCCAGTGCGGACAGCAGCGCGTAGCCGTCCTTGACTATCTTCTCCAGGCGGTCGGCCTGTTCCGCCGTGGGCTCGACGAGCGGGGGCCGGACACCACCGACCCTGTCGCCCCGCAGCCGTGCGCCGCTCTTCACCAACGAGACCGCGAAACCGGGGGTTTCGTCCCGCAGCGCCACCAGCGGCACGTAGAACCCCGCCAGCAGCGCGTCGACGGTCTTGTCGTCCCCCGCCGCGAGCGCGCCATGGAAGCGGACCGCGATCTCCGGTGCGAAGCAGTGGACCGCCGACGAATAGCGGGGAACCCCGATCGCCCGGTACGCGCGGGCCGAGACCTCGGCCGTCGGCAGGCCGTTGAAGAACAGGAAGTTCTCGGCCCGTGGGGCCTGCGAGCCCCGGATCGAGGTGACGATCCTGGTCATCAGCTCGACGTCGCCGACACCGTCCTTGAGGCCGGCCACGGACGGGATGTCGAGCAGCGCGACCGCGGATTCCGGGGTGAACGCGCCGTTGGAGCGGTGGTAGACGACGACCGGGACGGTGGTGTCGTGCACCGCGTGACGCACGTGGTCGACGAGGCCCGACGGCGGCCCGGACACGAGGTAAGGAGGCAGGAGGAGAACGCCGTCGGCGTTTCCTTCCTGTGCCGCCGCGACCCCGGCCCGTGCCGTCGCCGCGCCGCCTCCCGCACCCACCCAGACCGGCACCCGGCCGGCGACCACGTCGCGCGCCCTGCGCAGCAGGGCGGCCTGCTCGTCGGCCGCCAGCGCGCTGAACTCGCCTGTCCCGCAGGCGATGAACAGCGCTCCGGCACCGGCTGCGACGTGCCGCTCGACCGTTTCGGAGAAGGCGGCCAGGTCCAGGGCGAGGTCGTCGGTGAAGGGGGTGAGCGGAAACGCGAGCAAACCGTCGAGCTCTGTGTCGGGCAGTGCCATCAACTTGTCGCTCTCTCTCGTTCTTGAAGGGTCATGAGCGCACCACTCACCTTGTTCACGTATATGAACTATATTCATGACTGTGATACATGTTCATGCTTGGGAATGCTGTCCCGGGACGTTAATGTGGTGTGACGTACGTGTCAACGGCTGGATGGAGAAGCGCCCCGTGCCGCAGAAGGTGGGAACCCCGGCAAGCGAGAACGGCGTCGAGCCGGCAGGAGTCAAATCGGCGCGTCGCGCCATCGACCTGCTGGAGACCTTCGCGGCCAACGGTGTCTGGCTGTCACTGTCCGAACTGCAGGCGAGCACCGGTTTCCCCAGGTCGAGCCTGCACGGGCTGCTGCGCACGCTGCTCGACGCCGGGTGGCTGGAGGTCGACTCCACCACCGGGCGATACCGCCTGGGGGTCCGGGCGCTGATCTGTGGCACGGCGTATCTCGATCGCGACCCCGTGGTCCCCTACGCGACGGAGGCGCTCGAACTCGTCCGGGAGAAAACCGGGTTCACCGCGCACTATGCCCGTCGCATCGGCGCGGAGGTGGTGTATCTGGAGACCCGCGAGTCGGTCAGGTCCACGCATCTGGTCTCACGTGTCGGCCGGACCCTGCCCGCGCACGCCACCGCCCTCGGGAAGGCGCTGCTCGCCGAGCTGACGCAGGACGAGATCGAAACCGTACTGCGCGATCCGTTGAGCGCACTGACCCCGAACACGATCACCTCGGTCGAAGCCCTCCAGGCCGAGTGCGCCCTGACCCGCGAGCGCGGTTACGGCGCAGAGACCGAGGAGGGCGGCCTCGGGGTGCGGTGCGTCGCCGCGGCGATCCCGTACCGGATCCCGGCCACCGACGCGATGAGCTGCTCCATGCCCGTCGACCAGGTCACCGACGACGACGTCGAGCGCGTCGGCGACCTGCTCACCCGGGCCACCGCGGAGCTCGGGCAACGCCTGCGCCGCGCGGGAATTCGCTGATCCCGGCGAACGCGGGAATTCGCTGATCCCGGCGGCCCGCCAGCACGCCGCCCGTGCCCCACGGAACGCCCGCAGCAGCTCTCGGCACCAGCAGCTGACCGCATGCAGCACGGCACGGTGGCGGCGGCGCGGGCACCTCTTCCCGAGTCCCAGTTCGAGGAGACCGAGTGCGGCTTCGACGGAGGGGCTGACGAGCCCCGCACCGCGTCCTACGATGTGCCGGCCGAATCGGCGGGCGTGCTCGGCGCACTCCCGGGCCCGTTGTCGGGCGGCCTCCGTGCGGGCCGGCGTAGAGAGCGCGAGGCCCGCAGGTCCAACTGTCCGGTCTCCGCCGCGAGGTGGGCCCCTGCGCCGGCCAGTGCCTGGGCGTCGTCCCAGGACCCGGTGTGGCGAAGGCGCCCACCGTGAACAGCTCCGCGATCTCATGCGCCGAACGCCTCGGCACGGGTCAGGGACAGCCGCGCCGAGAAGGCGCGGGCCTTGAGCAGGTCGGTGACGTCGGCACACAGCCGTGCGTCACGGTGGTTCCCGTACGCGCCCCGGGAGTCTGAGGGATGCGTACCCGCTGGGCCGGCCGGCGGCCCGCACTCTCCTGCGGGCAGGTGCGGGCCGTCGCCGCCGGGTCGGAGTTCCGTGGCAGCCGGTCGGCGTCAGGACGCGAAGCGGTGGTTGCCGGTGAGGGACCACACGGCGGAGATCCGTCCTTCGGTGACCGCGAACATGTCGATGCCGCTCTTGACGACGATGTCCTTGCCATCGGTGTGGCTCTCGCTCCACCGGCAGGCCATCTCACCGCGTTCGGTGTCGACCAGCGGTGCGGCTTCGGCGGCGAACGTCAGGCCGGTGAGGGCTTGGGTGTTGACCGAGATGAACCCGGTCAGTTCGTCCTTGCCGAAGGTGTGGGCGGAGCCCTTGCCGTCGAAGTCGTCCGCGAAGTACAGCCGGAAGCCGGGGGCGAGGATCTTCTCGGCGAGGGCGACCTCTCCGTTCCAGAGCGCCGCCCAGCTCTCCACCAGCCGGGTGCCGGCGTCCCGGGTCAGGGGCGCGTTGTCGGTGAGGGGGATCGTCGTCTCAGACATGGGTGCCTTCCAGGGTCGGTACGTGGTCACCCACCCTCCGGGCCGGGGGCGACACCCCCCTGTCGGTGTTTGGGCCTCCCTGCGGCGGCTCGAGCGAAACCGTAGAGCTCGTCGAGCGGTACGAGATCGCCGCCGTAGGCATCCAGGGCGGAAAGGTCCGCCGGGCGTGGTTCCGCGGTCTCCTCCAGTGCCCGCGCCTCATGGATGCGGTCGAGGCGGAAGGCCCGCACGGCGGAGCGCAGCCGGCACCAGCCGACGAGATGCCAGGGGTCGCCTTCGATGAGGCCCAGGGGTTCGACGGTGCGGTCGGTGACCTCTCCCTGCTCGTCGGCGAAGCGCAGGTGCAGCACTCGGCGGGCGGAGAGCGCCTCGCACAGGGTGTGCGGGAGCGCGGACGGCGGGTCGGGGGGTCCGGCCAGCCGTATCCGGGCGGCGAGTTCGCCCGCTGCCTGGCGTTCGCGCTGCGGCATGACGGCGCACACCTTGCGCAGTGCCGCGTGGGCGTCCGCCGCGAACGGTGTCCCGGAGAGCCGGTGCAGAGCGACGGCCAGCGATGCCGCCTCGGCAGGGGTGAGGGTCAGGGGCGGCAGGGTGTGGTCCTTGTCCACCACGTACCCGCCGCTGCGGCCCGGTTCGGCGTAGAGCGGCACACCGGACTGCTGCAGGGCGCTGAGGTCGCGCTCGACGGTGCGGGTGCTGACGCCGAAGCGCGTCGCGAGCCAGCGGGCGCTGCGCGGCCGGGGCGAGACCGCCCGTAACTCCTCCACCAGTGCGTACAGACGCTCGGTACGGTTCACAGCCAAGGACCGTAGCCGATGGCCCGGGCGGGGTGAACCACCGGAGCAGCACCGAGGAGCACGCGGACACGGCCGCGGACGCGGTCCGCACCTGGCTCGGCTCCCCCGCCCAAGGGCAGCCGGAGAGGCCCCGGCGGCCTCGTAACGAAATCGGCGTCCCACTGCGCCCCGGCATCCGCGTACCTATGCTGACGCCGACGCTGGAGACGACCTGGGGGGTCATTCCTGATGAGGGCAATGAGCAGGGGAACGTCCGTGGTGAAGACGGGAGTCAAGCGGCTCCTGGGACGTACGGGGTTCGACATCGTGCGCAGCACCAACAACCGTGCGGGCGTGGACGACTTCCTTCCGTTCGAGGCCACGATGCGGGCCGCCCGGGCGGCCGGCCTGTCGGTGGGTGACCACATCGACGAGGTGATGAACGGGACGCCGGGGGCCACGCAGTCCACCATCGACAAGCTGAGCGCTCTGGGTGTCTACGCCGGCCGGCCGCGGACGGTGCTGGAGATCGGCCCCGGGTCCGGGCGGTACCTGGAGAAGACGCTGAAGGAGTGTGCGCCGGAGCGCTACGAGATCTACGAGACGGCGGCGCCGTGGGCCGGCTACCTGGTGGACACCTACGGCGTGGTGGCCAGGCCGACCGCGGGGGCCAGTCTCGCCCCGACTCCCGACGCCAGCATCGACCTCGTACAGGCACACAAGGTCTTCAACACCGTGACCTTCCTCTGCGCCTGCCGCTACTTCTTGGAGATGGCACGTGTCGTGCGGCCCGGCGGCCGGATCGTCTTCGATGTCATGACGGAGAACTGCCTGGCCCCGGAAGCGGTACGGGCCTGGGCGACGCAGGGCGGTCCGGGTCACGGTTCCTACCCCGCCGCCATGCCGCGCCGGACCGTCGAGGACCTCTTCGAGACGCTCGGCTGCTCCCTGGAGGCCGGCTTCACGGCCCCGATGGGCGTCGCCTCCACCGAGGTGCTCGTCTTCGCCAAGGAGGAGTGATCCCCGGGGCGGTGAAGTGGTCCCCGAAGGGGCCTGCGGGCGTGCCTCCCAGGGGGGTGCCGCACGGCCAACCGGCCGGAAATCGCGGGTGCGGCGACGTGATCCGTGTCCCGTACCCGCAGGTCCTCGACGACTGGTGCACCCACCCTCAAAGGTTGGTCACGAATTTCACACATCCCCTCTTCATCCTCGTCCCCATGGTCTAGATTGACCCTGCTTCGGCTGTTGAGGCAGGAAGCGACCAGTTAATGATCAATAGGTCCGGCGCCACGGACTGCCGTACATCGCGTCATCGGCGTCAGACTTCGGGGGGAATCGATTCTTGGATCCCGTCAGGGATTCTCGGCAGCAGAACCGCACACGGAGCCGGCGTTTCCACGGGCCCCCGCGTACCTCGGGACCCGTGCAGTGCCTCCGGGTCCGCTGTCGCCGGGGTGGATTGTTCCCCTAGCGCTGAAGTGGTGCGAGCACGCGTACGGGGAGGCGCGGAGCCCTCTTCGTACGGGAGAACAGCGCGGCGCGGGGGCCGGGGGGCCACCCGTGGGGAGGGCCGGGGCCGGGGGGCTTCCGGAGGGGGAGGACCAGTGCTGGGCGCACGCGTCGAACCGCTGTCGACCTGGGGGGATCCGTGCAACAGGGGGATTTAGTCAGCCCGTTTGCGTCGGCGCACAGACGCCTGGCGAACGGGACCATCAGCAGACCGGCGACCGACTGGGAGCAGCGGTACCGCCGGACCGTGATCGCCAGCGACACCGTGGCCACCGCCACCGTCACCATGGCGATCGGCAACTTCTTCGGAGCCAGGGACGCGGCCGACTGGCACGAGAAATGGGTGATTCTCGCCTTCGGCACCGAGCTCCTGGTGCTGGGAGCGCTCGCGGTGGGCCGCTCGTGGGCGCCTGTCGTACTCGGCCAGGGGGCCGAGGAGTTCCGGCGGCTCGGCCGGTCACTGTTCGCGGCGACCGTCGTCCTGGCGCTCGGAGGGATCGCCCTCACCTCGCGCAACATCAAGCTCTGGATCTTCGTCGCGATCCCCGCGATCGCGCTCGTCACCATGACTGCGCGCTACCTGCTGCGCCTGTGGCTGCACAAGCAGCGCAAGGAAGGCCGCTGTCTGCGTCCGGTGCTCGCCGCCGGGAGCCCGGCCACCGTGCGCGACCTGATCTCCCGGACCCGCAGGTTCCCGCACCTCGGCTGGCGGGTGGACGCGGTGTGCACCACGGACGGTCTCGGGCTCGAAGGCGCCCACCTCGACGGGGTGCCGGTCGTCGGCCGGCTTGCGGACGTCGCGGGCCACGTCCGGCGGGACGGCTACCGGGTCGTCGCGGTCACCCCGGACGCGCACTGGTCGCCCGACCGGCTGCAGCGGCTGGCCTGGAACCTCGAAGGCAGCGACGCCGAGATGATCGTGGCGCCCGTGCTGATGGAGGTGGCGGGTCCGCGGCTGCACATCGACGCGGTGCTCGGGATTCCGCTGCTGCGGGTCAGCATGCCGGCCTTCACCGGCGGCCACCGGGTCGTCAAGGAGGTCGTCGACCGGACGGGTGCGGCGATCCTGCTGCTGCTGTTCGCGCCGCTGATGGTCGTCGTCGCGCTGCTCGTCCTGGCGGACAGCCGGGGCGGGGCGGTCTACCGCCAGCGCAGGGTCGGCAAGGGCGGCCACGAGTTCACCATCTTCAAGTTCCGCACCATGGTCACCGGGGCCCACGGGGAGCGCGCCGGTCTGGCAGGCCGCAACGAGGGCGCGGGGTTGCTGTTCAAGCTCCGCCGCGATCCGCGGGTGACCCGGGTGGGAGCGGTGCTGCGCCGCTATTCGCTCGATGAACTCCCGCAGCTCTTCAACGTACTCGGCGGCTCGATGTCGCTCGTGGGGCCGCGGCCCCCGCTGCCGGAGGAGTCCGCCGCGTACGGCCCGGACATCCGCCGGCGGCTGCTGGTCAAGCCCGGGCTCACCGGCCTGTGGCAGATCAGCGGCCGCAGCGACCTGCCCTGGGAGGAGGCGGTCCGCCTCGACCTGCGGTACGTGGAGGACTGGTCGCTCGCGCTGGACGCGGTGATCTTGTGGAAGACCCTGCGTGCGGTGCTGCACGGGCACGGGGCGTACTGATGCGCACAGTCCGCCGGACGCCCGGCGTGGGGCTCACAGGCCGGGAAGGCCTGCCCGAGGGGACGGAGGGGTCATGAGGATCAGCGTTTTCGGGCTCGGCTATGTGGGCTGCGTTTCGGCCGCGTGCCTGGCCAGCATGGGTCACGAGGTCATCGGAGTGGATGTGAACCAGGTGAAGGTCGACCTGGTCAACGACGGCAGGGCCCCGGTGGTCGAGGAACGGATCGGTGAGCTCATCGCCGAGGTCGTGCGGACGGGAGCCCTGCGCGCCACTGCCGACGTCCGCGAGGCGGTCGTCGGCAGCGAGGTGTCGCTGGTCTGCGTGGGTACGCCCTCGGAGCCCAACGGCAGTCTGTGCACCACGTATCTGGAGCGGGTCACCGAGCAGATCGGTGCGGTACTGGCCGGGCGGGACGGGCGGCACACCGTCGTGTTCCGCAGCACCATGCTCCCCGGCACCTGCCTGAACCTGCTGGTGCCGATCCTGGAGAAGGCCGTCGGCGGTACCGCGGGGGTGGACTTCGGCGTCGCGGTCAACCCGGAGTTCCTGCGCGAGGGCACGAGCGTGCGGGACTTCTTCGACCCGCCCAAGACCGTCGTCGGCGAGTTCGACCGGGCGAGCGGCGACGTGGTGGCGGCGCTCTACGAGGCCCTGCCCGGCGAGGTGTTCCTGGTACCCGTCCCGACGGCCGAGGCGATCAAGTACGCGGACAACGCCTTCCACGGACTCAAGATCGGGTTCGCCAACGAGCTCGGCGCGGTGTGCCAGGCGCTCGGCGTGGACTCCCACCAGGTGATGGACGTGTTCCTGGCCGACCGCAAGCTGAACATCAGCCCCGCCTATCTGCGGCCCGGCTTCGCCTTCGGCGGCTCCTGCCTGCCCAAGGACCTGCGCAGCCTGGTCCACGCGGCCCAGCGGGCCGACGTCTCGGTGCCCATCCTCGCGCACGTACTGCCCTCCAACTCCGCGCACTTGCAGCGCGCGGTGGAGCTGGTCGAGCGCACCGGCAAGCGCCGGGTGGGCCTGTTCGGTCTCTCCTTCAAGCCCGGCACCGACGACCTGCGCGAGAGCCCGCTGGTGGAGCTGGCGGAGACGCTCTTCGGCAAGGGGTACGACCTGAAGATCCACGACGCCCATGTGAGCCTGTCCCGGCTGATGGGGGCGAACCGCGAGTACATCGAGACCCGGCTGCCGCACCTCGCGCAGCTGCTCGCGGACTCCGTCGACGAGGTGCTGGAGCACGCCGAGGTGTGCCTGGTGGGAACCAGGGACCCTGCGGTGCTCTCGGCACTCCCCCACGGCGGGAAACCGCTGATCGTCGACCTCATCCACCTTCCCGACGCCGACGCGCGCCGGACCGAACCGGGGTACGTGGGCCTTGCTTGGTGACACCTCGTCCCAGGACGTGAACAGCGGCGGCCGGCCCGGCAGGCGCGCGCTGATCCTGGTGGAGAACCTGTCGGTGCCCTTCGACCGGCGGGTGTGGCAGGAGTGCACGACCCTGCGCGACGCGGGCTGGGAGGTGCACGTCATCTGCCCCCGGGGAAGCAAGCGGGACACGGAACCGGAGGCGGTGATCGACGGGGTGCACATCCACCGCTACCCGTTGCGCGCGGCCACCGGCGGGCCGGCCGGCTACCTGCGGGAGTACGGCACGGCGCTGTGGCACACGGCGCGGCTGGCCCGCAGGGTCGGACCGGTCGACGTGGTCCACGCCTGCAACCCGCCCGACCTGCTGTTCCTGCCCGCCCTGTGGCTGAAGCGGCATGGCACCCGGTTCGTCTTCGACCAGCACGACCTGGTGCCCGAGCTGTACCTCTCCCGGTTCGGCCGCGGTGAGGACCTGCTCTACCGCGGGGTGTGCGCGCTGGAGAGGCTCACCTACCGGGCTGCCGACATCGTGCTCGCCACCAACGAGAGTTACCGGGACGTCGCGGTGCGGCGCGGTGGCATGCGCCCTGCGGACGTCTTCGTGGTGCGCAGCGCGCCCGCGACCGACCGGTTCCGACCGGTGCCGCCCGAGCCGGAGTTGAAGCGTGGCAAGCCCCATCTGCTGTGCTACCTCGGTGTGATGGGGCCCCAGGACGGTGTCGACTACGCGCTGCGGGCCCTCGCGCGGCTGCGCGACGAGCTCGGGAGGACCGACTGGCACGCGGTGTTCGTCGGCTCCGGTGACGCGTTCGACGCGATGGTGGAGCTGTCCGGGGAGCTCGGGCTCACCGGGCAGGTGGAGTTCACCGGGCGGATTCCGGACGACGGCCTGGTGCGGTACCTGTCCACGGCGGACGTGTGCCTCTCCCCCGACCCGCGCAATCCGCTCAACGACGTGTCGACGATGAACAAGGTCCTGGAGTACATGGCGATGGGCCGGCCCGTCGTCTCCTTCGACCTCCGGGAGGCACGGGTCTCCGCCGGTGACGCCGCTCTCTACGCGCCCGCCAACGACGAGGCCGCGTTCGCGAAGCTGATCGCGCTGCTCCTCGACGATCCGCAACGGCGGGCCCGGATGGGCAGGGCCGGCCAGGAGCGGATCAACGGTGAGCTCTCCTGGCAAAACTCCCAGGCGTCGCTGCTCGCCGCCTACGCCGCCGCGTGCCGCGACCGCGCTCCGGTGCCGAAGAGCCGTCGGACACGGGCCCCGGGGAGGCCGCGCCCTTGAGCGAGGACACGATACGTCTGGCCACGGTCGGGCGGATTCTCCGCATGCGGTGGCGGCTGCTGGCGGTTCTCACCGTCGTGGGAGCGCTCGTCGGCCACGGCGTCTCGGTGGTGTTGTTCCCGCCGCGCTACACCGCCTCGGCGTCGATCCTGCTGCCGGGGCAGTGGGAGCAGCGCGAGCTGCTGACACAGGTGGACATCGCGACCAGTTCGTCGGTGGTCGACCGGGTGGCCGCCGAGCTCCGCTGGGAGGGGGTCGACGGTGAGGCGCTGCGCGAGCAGGTGAGCGCCAAGGCCGCCGACGGGAACATCATCGCGCTCCTGGGAACGGCCGGGACCCCGGAGCGGGCACAGCGGCTCGCCGATCAACTGGCCCAGCAGTTCGTCGCGTTCGCGGTACGGATCGCGGGGGGCAGCACCGAGGCGCCCTCCGGGCTCGACGCGCTGCGGCAGCGGGTGGAGGAGACCAACCGCCGCATCACCGACCTGGCCGGCGGGGCCGGACAGGGGCAGACGGTGGAGAGCGTGCAGGCCCGCACCGCACTGGAAAAACTGCGTACGTCGCTGGAAGAGGCCATGACGAAGCTGGAGGAGGCCGGCCCTGCGAACGACAGGGTCGCCATGGTCGTCATGGGACCGGCCGCCCGGCCGACCGGTGAGACGCCGCCGACGCGGGGGCAGCTCGTCGCGGCCGGGGCGCTGCTCTTCTTCCTGCTCACGGTCGTCGGGCATCTCACCGCCGCCCGGGTCGACCGCCGGCTGCGTACCGGACCGGAGGCCGCCGCGGCGCTGGGCACGGCGCTCCTGGGCACTGTCGACGTGCCGGAGGAGCAGGGCGCGCTCCGGCCGGAGAGTTCCGGGAAGCGGGCCCGGATCAAGCGGCTGCTCGGCGTCGACACCCGGTGGGACGTGCCCGGTCCGTGGAGCTCCGGCGACGAGGCCGGCCGCAGGCTCCGCCTCCAGCGGGTGTGCTCCCGTCTCCGGGACCTGGTCCCGGACGCCGGGCGGCTGCTGGTCGTCGTACCGGGCGGGGACGAGGCCGCCCGCCGGGCAGCGGGACAGCTCGTCACCGGAGCCGACGGCTCCGTGCGAGGGGGGTTGCCCGGACTGCGGGTGGTGGAGGTCGCGGTGGACCGGCCGCTGGTGCCGGACCGCGACTCCGAGTCGGGTGCCCTGGTCGTCCTCAGTGCGGGCAGCTGGAGCGCCGACGAGCTCACCGGCATCGCCGGAGCGTGTGCGGACGGCGGGCACGAGGTCGTGGGCGTCGTCGTCGCCGGCCCGGTCCGGGCCCCTGCGGCCCAGCCGGCCGGCACTCCCCCGGGCGACGACGGCAAGCCGGCGCTCACGGTCGGCAGCCACGCGGCGGGAGGTACGGCGTGACGACGCGCACGACGGAGGAACCGCCGGCGGCCGTACCGCTCTTCGACCTCCAGGCGCTGCTGGTGGCGGTGCGCAGGCGTCGCCGCCTGTGGTACTCCACGGCCCTCCTGGGGCTGCTGGCAGGTGCCGCGCTCGCGGTCCTGATGCCGAAGCCGCCGACCGCGACGACCACGGTCCTCGTGGCGCACCGGGAGGACCAGCCGAACGACACCGGGACGCTGATCCGTACCGACGTCGAGCTCCTGGGGACCACCCGGATCGCGGATGCGGCCCTGAAGGCGCTCGGCTCCGCGGAGAAGCCGGAGGACTTCCTCAAGGACTACCTGGGTACCGGCCTGACCAACAACCTGCTCCGGATCGAGGTGACGGGCAGCAGCGACGTGGAGGCGGTGGCGCGGGCGAAGGCGCTGGCCGAGGCGTTCGTCGCGGACCACGTGCGGCGGATGCGGGAGTCGGCGGACGCCGAGGCGGACGCCCTGCTCGCACAGCGGGACCGCATGCGGGAGGAGCTCGCCCGGGTCAACAAGTCGATCGCGGGCCGGCCGCCGCGGACCGATCCGGAGGACTCTGCGGAGGTGGAGACCCTCTACGCCCGCCGGGCCGAACTCACTTCGCGCATCGCCGACTTCGACCAGCGCGCCGCCGAGGCGCGCACCGGCAGGCCCGCGGTCGTCGCCGGGACGCAGGTCGTCGACGCCGCGCGCCCGGTGCGCCACTCCGTGCCCAGGGCCGCTCTCACCCACGCCGGCATCGGACTCGCCCTCGGGCTGTTCCTGGGGCTCGCGCTGGCCGCGGTCGGCGCGGTGGTGGCGGACCGCCCCGTACTGCGCCGGGACATCGCGGCGAACCTGGGCGCCTCGGTCCTCGCCGAGCTGCCCCGCGGGCCCGGCTTGTGGCGGCGACGCAGGAAGCGGGCGGCACGGGCCCGCCTGACCGCGACGCTCGCCCGTACCGTACGCGGCTCCGCCGAACCGGTGGCGCTGCTGGAACTCGGCTGCGCCCGCAGCACGGGCGAGCTCGCCCTCGGCCTCGCCGGGGCACTGGCGGCGGAGGGGCCGGTGACCGTCGTCGACGGACTGCCCGGCCGGCAGCTCGCGGGCCGCAGGCCGAAGCCGGGCGACCCGGCGGTGGTCGACGGTACGAGCACCCCCGCCCCGGCGCGGGAGGGACTGTGGATCGGTGCCGGCTCGGTGGCGCCCGGCACGGCGTGGACCGACCTGCGCCACCTGGGCTCCCGGGCCGTGCTCGTGGTGCGGGCCGGGCACGGCAGCGCCGCATGGCTGCACACCGTGGCACGGCAGCTCGCCGACCAGCGCATTGCGGTGATCGGTGTGGTGCTGATCGACCCCGACCCGGGCGACAGGACGGACGGCACGCTGTGGGACGGGGCGCACTTGGCGCCGCGCGGCAGGAACAAGCGGCCGTCCCGGCTGAACGGGACGAGCCCGCACCGGACGGAGCGTCGGCAGGACCGGACCGCGCGGGTCCCGGACGCACGGGCCCCGGGCACACAGGTCCCGGACAACGAGCAGGAGGTGCGGTAGGACATGTGCGGCATAGCGGGTACATACCGGTGGCCGGACGGGAAGGCCGTGACCGACCGGCTCACCGACACCCTCGCGCATCGCGGGCCGGACGGAGCGGGCCGGTACGGGCACTCCTTCGATGCCGGCGAAGTACAGCTCGGGCACCGCCGGTTGTCGGTCGTCGACCTGTCGGAGACCGGCGCCCAGCCGATGGTCTCCGGCGGTCTCGCCCTCACGTACAACGGCGAGCTGTACAACGCGCCCGAGCTGCGCGCCGAACTGGCCGGCGCCGGGGTGCGCTTTCGCGGTACCTCCGACACCGAGGTGCTCCTGGAGGCCTGGCGGCGCTGGGGCACCGACTGCCTGCCCCGGCTGCGCGGCATGTTCGCGTTCGGGATCTTCGACGAGCGAACCGGCGAACTGGTCCTGGCGCGCGACCAGTTGGGCGTCAAGCCACTGTTCCTGATCCGGCGCGGCGAGGGGCTGGTGTTCGCCTCCGAGCTCAAGGCGCTCTCCGCCGCCACCGGGGAGCCGCTCCAGGTGGACCATGCGGCGCTGGTGGCCTCGCTCCTCTACTACTGGGTGCCGGACTCACGGTGCGCGTTCCGTGAGGCGGAGAAACTGCCGCCCGGGAGCTGGCTGCGGTGCCGGCCGGACGGCCGGGTGGAGCGGGGCCGTTACTGGCAGCTGAAGGACGTGGCGGCCGAGGGCCGGGAGCGGGCCCTCAGCGGAGAAGTGCCGGACCTGGCCGCCGTGGTGGAGGATTCCACCCGCCGCCACCTGCTCTCCGACGTCCCCGTGGCGACGTTCCTCTCCGGCGGTCTCGACTCCAGTTATCTGACCGCGCTGGCGGCCCGGGACCGGCCGGGAATCTCCGCCTACACGATCGGGTTCCGCGCCGAGGACGCCAGGTTCGAGGCGATGCCGGACGACCTGCGCCACGCCCGGCAGGTGGCGGCGCGCTTCGGCGTCGACCTGCACGAGATCGAGATCGCCCCGGACGTCCTGGACCTGCTGCCGCAGATGACGTACCACCTGGACGAGCCGATCGGCGACCCCGCGGCCATCAACACCTTCCTGATCTGTCAGGCGGCCCGGGAGGCCGGGGTCAAGGTGATGCTGTCGGGGATGGGCGCCGACGAGCTGTTCGCCGGGTACCGCAAGCACCTGGCCAATCTGCTGGCCCTGCGCTACCAGCGCGTCCCGCGCCCGCTGCGGCGGGGCGTGTCGGGGGTCGTGGACCGGCTGCCGGTCGCCACGTCGCGCAGGGGGCTGCGGTCGGTGCGCTTCGCGAAGCGGTTCCTGTCCTTCGCCGAACTGCCGCAGGAGACGGCGTTCCGGCGCAGTTACACCATGTACGACCGGCAGGAACTGCTCGCCCTGATCAACCCGGACCTGGCGGTCACGGTCGACGACGTGCTGACCGAGCACGCCGACGTCTACGAGGACAACGACCTCGACGACTTCGTCAACCGCATGTGTCTGGCCGATGCCCGGATGTTCCTGCCGGGCCTGAACCTCGCCTACACGGACCGCGCCAGCATGGCGGCGTCGACCGAGGTGCGGGTCCCGTACGTGGACGTCGAGGTGGTGAGGGCGGCGTTCGCGGTGCCCGGGAGCCGCAAGATCGCCGGGCGGCAGGGCAAGGCCGTCCTCAAGGAGGCGGCCTCCTCGGTCCTGCCCCGGGAGATCGTGTACCGGCCCAAGGGCCTGTTCAGCGCGCCGCTGCGGGCCTGGATGAGCCGGGACCTGGCGCCGCTGGTGCGCGAGGTGGTGAACGACGGGGTGCTGGTGCGTTCGGGATTCCTGCGGCGCGACGCGCTGGCGCGGATGGTCGCCCAGGACGCCGCCGGGCAGCGGGACTTCTCCAAGCATCTGTGGCACGTACTGACCCTTGAGTACTGGTACCGCGACGCGACCTCCGGTCGGAGCACGCGGACAACGGCGCGGGAAATCTGAGGAGTTCGGGTGAAGCAGGTTGTACAGAACTACAAGAGCGGCGAGCTGGCCGTGCTCGACGTGCCGGAACCGGCGTGCAAGCCGGGCGGGGTGCTGGTCCGCAGCGCCTTCTCGCTGATCTCCACGGGGACCGAGCTGATGAAGGTGTCCGAGGCCGGGATGTCGATGCTGGGCAAGGCCCGCTCCCGCCCCGACCAGGTGGCCAAGGTGGTGCAGAGCGTGGCCGCCGGCGGGGTGCCCGCCACGTACCGCAAGGTGATGGGCAAGCTGGACTCGTACACGCCGCTGGGCTATTCGCTGTGCGGGGTGGTCGAGCAGGCCGGCGCCGGGGTCGACGACGTCAAGGCCGGCGACCTGGTGGCCTGCGCGGGCAACGAGCACGCACTGCACGCCGAGCTGAACTGGGTGCCGAAGAACCTCTACGCCCCGGTGCCCGACGGCCTCGCCCCCCGGCACGCGGCCTTCGCCACCGTGGGGTCGATCGCGCTGCAGGGCGTGCGCCAGGGCGGACCGCAGCTCGGCGAGGTGGCACTGGTCGTCGGCCTCGGGCTGGTCGGGCAATTGGTGGTGCAGCTCCTGACCGCGTCGGGCGTACGGGTCGTGGGGGCCGATCCCGACCCGGTGCGCTGTGCGCTCGCCGAGCGGCTGGGCGCCGCTGCCTGCGGCGATCCCGGGTCCTCGACCGTGGAGGCCGCCGTCGCCGAGCTCACCGGCGGGCACGGCGCCGATCAGGTGTACCTGGCGGCGGGCGGCGACAGCAACCAGCCCGTCGAACTGGCCGCCCGGCTGAGCCGGGACCGGGGCCGGGTCGTCGACATCGGCAAGTGCAGGCTGGACCTGCCGTGGAACGCGTACTACGAGAAGGAGCTCGACGTCCGGTTCTCCCGCAGTTACGGCCCCGGGCGCTACGACCCGGAGTACGAGCTCCAGGGGCGGGACTATCCGATCGGCTACGTGCGCTGGACGGAGCGCCGCAACCTTGCGTGCTTCCTGGACCTCGCCGCCCGCGGCAGCGTCGACGTGGAGCCGCTCATCTCCCACATCGCCGATTTCGACGACGCGGCCGAGACCTACCGGCGTCTGAAGGAGGGTGAGCTGAAGGCCGTCGCGGTGCTGTTCCAGTACCCCGCACCCACGGCGGAGGCCAAGGCCCCTGCGGTGGCCGTGCCCACCGTGCGCCGCGGCGGCACGGCGCCGGCCGCGGGCAGGCCCGCGGGTACGCCGGTGCGCCTGGCGTTCGTCGGCGCCGGGAACTACGCGACGTCGATGCTGCTCCCCCATCTGACCCGGCGCGAAGGCGTCGAGCTGTCGACGGTCGTCACCACGTCGTCGCGCTTGAGCCGCGCCGCGTGCGCGAGGCCGACCG
>NZ_JBHXRV010000029.1:77779-111293 GCF_042716745.1 Streptomyces sp. NPDC058663 | reverse complement strand
CTTCGATGTCGAACATCGCACCCTCTCCGGGTCGTTGACCATGCTGGCCTCGGCTACGGCACCGTGCTCGCGCATCCACGTTATGCAGACCTGCCGCCCGCTTCTTTGCCCGGCATTGCGCCGGACCGGGCGGCGGCCGGGTCTCTCATCAGCGTCTGTGACGGCACCCCGCAGGCCCGGCGACACCACCCCCCAGGTCATCCGATCGACAGAGGGGACACAGTCATACCGGGCCCGGAGGCCAGCGGCCCCATTGCAGGACCGCGAAAAACATAACGGGGGACGCGGGCGGGCACGCGGCCTCATGCGCGGCGCAGCCCGGCCACGCTGTCGGCGATGTAGTGGTCCCCGAAGCGGATGAGCGAGGCGTACTGGGCGGCCCGGCGGTGTCGCATGAGCCGCAGTTCGGCGACGGCGTTGTCGGGGCCCTCGGGCTTCTGGGCGAGGGAACGGTGCAGGTGGACCATCGAGTACGCGAGGGTGACATGCCGTTCACCGTCGACGATGTCTGCCTCCAGGAGGGCGCCCCGTGCCTCGGCCAGTTCCGGTGTGCCGGCCGCCAGCTGCGCGTAGGAGTCCGGGACCGACGGACAGCAGGTCTTTCATGGCCGCCCGGAACAGCTTGTATCCGCGGTGCTGACGCCCGCTCAGCGGGATGTCCACCGACGGAGGGGCCATGGTCCGGCGGATCGTCGCCATGTAGTAGTCGGCCGGGACCGTACTGGCGTGGGTCATCGCCGCCGGGAAGCCCCGTACGTACGTGGTCGCATCCGCCAGCCGCACCAGCGCGGCGTCGCTGTCGCCGTGCCGCAGGAGGGCGGTGGCGTCGGCCACGGCGACCGCGGCGCAGATGTTGAACAGGACGTGGACCTGATGGCCGATCAACCACCGGGCACTCCACGCGTCCTCCAATGAGGCCTGCGTACGGGGTTCCTGCCCGGCCTCCGGCGGGCCCGCGTCACGGCGGGTCCCCGGCGTCGTACCGGTCAGGTCGAGGACCGCCTGACGCATCCCGGCCAACTCCAACGCCAGGTCGCCGCCCGACAGGGGAGCGTCGGTCAGGTCGTCCAGCGCGCGGTGGACGACCATGGCCCCGTGCAGGGCGGCCTGTTGGTCGGACAACTCCTCCTCACGGACCCGGAAATAGGACTGACTGACCGACTCGGCCGGCAATCCCTCACCGGAGACGGCCGGACCCTGATCCGCCAGCACGCCCACCAACGCCCCGGCAGCCGAGGCCGCGTGCCCCAGCGCGAGGGCCCGCTCGACCGGCCTGGCATGCGTCCCCACTCCTGCCAGCACGCACGCGGTCCGTTGCGCCTCGGCGGTGACCCGCGCACCCAGTGCGGGGGCGTGCTGCCCGCTACGGGGTTCGCGGAAAACAGCGACAGCCGGATGATCGGTAACCGGTGATAAGCCCATAGTCACAGTACTTGACCATGAACACCTCATCGAAAACGCTGATCCCCGCCATTCACGGACGACACAAATGAGCCATGCCGAGCGTGGCAGGACCCCACCGGCCGACAGGCAAGGGCCGAGCCCAAGGCCTTCATCGCCGCGCAGCTGAAGAAGCTGCCGGCCTGAGACGCGGCCTCCGACCGTCCACGGAAGCGACTTGAGCGGCCGTCAAGAGGGGGGAGGGGGCATCTGCGGGTGCCCCTTTCCGTCCCAGGTGGACAAGGAGAGAAACCGGCACTTCGGGCGAGGGCGAGCGGACTTCGGGCGTGCGTCGGGGGATGGACGACCTCACGTACTTCGGCGTGCCCGGATTGCCCCTGAGCGGGCCCCGATCCGCCCCGGAGAAATCCCTGACCGGTGTACCGCAGGGACGACAGAGCACCTAACGTGACGTCTGCGGGCCGTGCATGGAGGCCGCGGTGGACAGGTATCTCACCGACCTGGCAGTCCCACCACGGGGCGCCCGCTGCCCCGCCGTGCCGTCCTGACAGCTCGCTCCGGTGCCGGGGGTGGGCAGCATGTCCCACCGAACCCCACCCCACTGAGCCCGGAAGTCCCGCGCGCCACGGGGGCGATCACCTTCCGACGTCCGCGGTTCACCCGGCCGTTCCGGAATGCCGAAATCCTCCGTGTGGTGCGCTCCGGGTCACGGACCGCTGCCGCCCGCACGAAGGAGAACCGCTCGCATGTCCCACCCCCTGCCCGAATGGGCCGACCCCCAGGTGCCCGCGGCGTCGCTCGACGCGCAGGGGCTCAGCCGCCGAGGGCTGATGCGCCGCGCCGGTCTGTTCGGTGCGGCGTTCGCCGCCGGCTCGCTGCCGTCGCCCGCGACGGCCGACGGACGGGAACACCGGCCCCGGGGACCTGGCCACGGGGGAGGGCAGGGGCATGCCCCCGACCTGGTCTACCTGGTCGGGGACCACCACAACCACACCGTCTACAGCCACGACGCCAAGTACACGTTCTCCCAACTCGCCGCGGCAGGACAGAAGTTCGGTCTCGACTGGATGGTCTTCACCGAGCACAGCAATATCGGCCACGCCGAGTTCGGCGCCGCGCGGGAGCACCGTGAGATCCTGCGGGCGCGCGCCGGGAACAGGCGCATGCTGATCTTCCAGGGCCTCGAGTGGTACATCCCCGGCGCCGAGCACTGCACCGTCTTCTCGCCCCCCGGCCGGCACGAGGTCGAACTGCTCACCCGCTTCGAGGAAGCCTTCGACGGCAAGCTGCTCGGCTACACGGCCGGTGCCCCGACGCACCCCGACACCCCGCGCAACGAGGCGCACGCGATCAAGGCGCTCAAGTGGCTGGCCGAACAGCGCCGCACCCGGTACGTCGACGACGTCCTCGTCCTCGCCAACCACCCCATGCGGCTCGGCATCGACTCGCCCCACGAGATACGCGGCTGGCGCGACGCCGCACCCGAGATCATGATCGGCATGGAGGGCGCCCCCGGCGCCCAGGCAGGCGCGATCCCCGGCTGGCACCCCGACACCAACATCCGGGGCGAGTACACGAATTCCCCGTCCGCCGAGTCCTGGCCCGGCTACCCCCGCGCGGCGTACGTCACCTACGGCGGCTTCGACTGGGCGACCGCGACCGTCGGCGGCCTGTGGGACGCGATGCTGGCGGAGGGCAAGCTCTTCACCATCACCTCCAACTCCGACGTCCACCGCGTCGCCCAGGACACCTGGGTCAACGGCGCCTGGCCCCCCGGGCAGGACTTCGACAGCACCGGCCGCCTCCCCGACCCGTACCCCACCACCGAACCGCAGCCCGGCGGCGACTTCTGGCCGGGCCAGTTCAGCCGTACGCACGTGGGCGTCACCCGGTACGGCTACCGGGACGTGATGGCGGGGCTGCGGGCCGGCCGGGTCTGGGTCGACCACGGCCATCTCCTCGACGGCATCGACGTCACGGTGCGCGGTGAGCGCGGCAACAGCGCCACCCTCGGCGGCCGGCTGCGCGCCCGGCGCGGCGAGCGGCTCACCCTCAGCGTCACGGTGACCGCCGCGTCCCGCCGGAACCCCTACGGTGTGCTGCCGCGCCTGGAACACGTCGACGTCATCCGCGGCGCGGTCCACGGCCCGGCCGCCGACCGCGACGACTGGCACGCCCCGGACTCCCGGGTCGCCCATGCCGCCGACGTGTCGGGCCGCCGCGGCACGTACACCCTGCGCATCCCGCTCGGGCGCGCGGACGCGCCGTTCTACGTACGGCTGCGCGGCAGCGACGGCAAGCGCCACGGAGCGGGCTTCCTCGGCGCGGCGATCGACCCCCACGGCCCCCTGCCGCACGAGCCGGGCAAGGGCAACCCGTGGCTCGACACCTGGTTCTACACCAACCCGGTCTTCGTGGACACCGTGCGCTGAGCCGACGGCCGGCCGGGGCGGCGCCCCTGTCCGCGAACACGGCCCGGCGCGCGGCGGGTATCCGCTGTGCGAGGTGGCAGCGGAGGTCAGTAGGGTCGGCGCATGCAGCGCATATCCGTCGACGGGGTCCCGGTGCGGTGGAGCCAGGGACCCGCTCCTCTCAGTGCCACGCTGACCTTCGGGTGCGGGGCGCGGGACGAAACCTTCCGCACGCTCGGAGTCACCCACCTCATCGAGCACCTGGCGATGAGTACGGTTCCCCGCCTCCATCACGAGCACAACGCCTCGGTCGATCTGGAGGCCACCCGCTTCACCGCATCGGGAACGCCCGAACAGGTCGCCGCCTTCCTGGAGGCAGTGTGCGTCGCGCTGTCCGGGTTGCCGCTGGACCGCATGGAACACGAGGCCGGCGTACTGACCGCCGAAGCGGCCTCACCCACCCACCCCGGGGCCGCGTTCCCGCTCCACCAGCGCTACGGACACAGGGGACCGGGCCTCGCGCCCTGTACCGGCCCCGGATACGACCGGCTCACCCCCGAGGCCGTGAGCCGCCACGCCGCCTCGTACTTCACCCGCGGCAATGCCGTACTCCAGCTCACGGGCCCCGTACCCGACCACCTGCGCCTGCCGCTGCCCGGCGGGAATCGACCGCGGCGTACGGCACCCGAAGCACGCCCCGGGCCCTCCTGGGACGACGCTCCGATCGACGGCGCGGCCCTCGCCCTCGCCGCGCCCGCCGACTCACCGGCCGCCGCGCTCGGCCATGCCCTGCTGGCCCACCGGCTCACCGGCCTGGCCCGGCACCAAAGGGGCCTCAGCTATGCCGTCGAAGGCGACACGGTGCTCCGTGACCACCTCACCAAGGACACGCTGATCTGGCTGGACGCCCGCCCGGGCCACGAGGAGGAGGTCGCCGCCCTCCTGTGGAACGAGACCCTGCGCCTGGCGCAGGAGCCGGTCACGGACTTCGAGATCAAGGACGAGATCGAGGGGTTCAGGGAGGCGTACGAGGACCCGCGCGCCATCGAGGCCGAACTGGACCTGGCTGCCCGTGCCGACCTCTTCGGCCTGCCCCACCGCGACAGTGCCGACCGACTGCGCGCCCTGCGGGCCGTCACCACCGAAGAGATACGGAGCCACTTCGCGCGGGCGCTCGGCTCGGCGCTGCTCACGGTGCCGGTGGGCACCCGGCCGCACCTCACCGGCGTCGACGGTGCGCCGCTGGAACGGCGCGGCTGCTGGCGGCGCGGTGACCTGCCGGCGGGGGAGACGTTCCGGCCGCCGCTGCTGGCCCGAGCCGCGTACCGCGGGGCGCGCGCCGCCCGTCTGGTGCTGACACCGGCCGGAATCGTGGAGCGCGACGCCGACGGTGATCTGCACGAGATCCTTTTCGACCAGGTGGTGGGCATGGAACGGGACGGCGACGACCGCACGCTCTTCGGTGCCCTCGGCTGCATCATCGCGGTCTCCGCCGGCCTGTACAGCGGCGTCGGCCGCCTGGTCGCCGCCCTGGACGCAGCCGTCCCCGCCGAGGTGGCCTACGACGTCTCGGCCCTGCGCGACTTGGGCCAGGACACGCCCGGCTGACGCTCCACCCGTCACCCGAGGGGCCCTTCCAGCGGGTGACGGCGCGTCAATTACGTCTCACGGGAACCCAGTTGAACCGTCGTCGTGATACGGGTGACACCGGGTCCGCGCGGTACGGAACCGAAGCCGAAGCGTACGGCCGGTTCGACGGGTGCCAGCACACCCAGGTCGCGGCCCTCCAGGGTCCCCGACAGCCCGGTCACCGGTCGCAGGTCCCGCGCTCCGTACCACTCGCGGCGTCCCCCGCCCGCGCTGCCCCGCGTCCGCACGCCGGACAGCAGCAGCCGGGCGGGCAGGTCGGTCAGCGCGCTCCAGGCCGGTCGGCCGGCGAGTGCACCGGGCACGGCCCGCAGGACGAGCCCCAGTGGCCCGCGCCCGCCCACGTCGAAGCGCAGGTCGAGCGGGCCCGCCAGGACGGCCCAGGAGTCGTCCGCGACGTCCACGCGGACCGGGACGACGTGCACCGCGTCGAAGGTGTACGTCCTCCGGATGAAGCCGGCCGTTTCCCCAGTGGGCGCCAGCAGGATCCGTTCCCCGTCCCCACGCTCCAGCATGACGTCGCTGAACGGCCCGTACGGCGTGTGCTGCCAGTGCCCCAGGACGATGCGGGTGCCGCTGGAAGTGCCCATCCCCGCGATCCAGCCGTCGAAGCGCAGTCTGCGGCGCCGCCCTGCCGTACTCGGTGTCCGGATCACCTTCTCCTCCTGCCAGACGGGCACGACTCTACGGCCCGAGTCCCACCCTCACCCGATATGCCGCTCTTGCCGGGATTATGATTTGATCATTCCGGACCTCGAACCCGTATCGCGGACTCGAAACCGTATCGCGGAAGGGAAGCAGACGTGCAGGGACAGGACGCCACGGCGGGCTTGGCAGCCCGGCCCCTGAGCAGGGACGCAGTCTCTGCCTGGCTGGAACTCCACGAAGCGGTCGAACGGACCGACCGGGCCGGCGACCACGTCGCCGGGGCGGAACTCGTCGAGGTGCTCCAGGACCCCAAGCTCGACCTGGAACGGGACAGCCTGGGGCTGTGGGACGGCCCCCGGCTCGCCGCCTACGCGGTGCTGCACACCCCGCACGGAGCGAGCGACGCGGCACGCTTCGCCGGGGACGCGGCGGTGCACCCCGACTGGCGCAGGCGCGGCCTGGGTACCCGGCTCGTCGCCTGGCTGGAGGAGCGCGCCCAGGAGAGGCACGCCGCCGACCCACAGCTGTCCGCCCTCAAGGGCGAGCTGCTGCTCGGCGGGAAGGCGGGCGACGAGAACCTGTTGCGGCTGACCCAGAAGTGCGGTTTCACACCGTCCCGCTGGTGGTTCCTCATGAGGCAGCCCCTGGACGGAGCGGCCCCCGAGCCCCGGTCGGCCCCCGAGGGCACCCGCCTGGTCCCCTACGCCGCCGACTACGACGAGGCCACGCGGCTCGCGCACAACGACGCCTTCCGGGACCACTGGGACTTCACCGTGCTCGACCGGGCCGACTGGCGCACCTGGGTCACCGGGGCAGGCGCGTTCCGCCCCGGGATGTCCAGGCTGCTGGTGTCCGGCGACGACGTGGTGGCGTACCTCCTCGCGGAGGAGAACGAGGCGGAGACCGCCGCGACCGGCCGCAGGGACTGCCACGTCGGCTACCTCGGCACCCGGCGGGCCTGGCGCGGCAAGGGCGCGGCGCCCGCGCTGCTGGCGGAGCTGCTGACCGCGGCGCGCGACATCGGCTACGACACCGTGTCCCTGACCGTGGACACCGCCAACCCGAGTGGCGCGCTGGGGTTCTACGAAAAGACCGGGTTCGTGGTGGACAAGGAGACCGTGACGTACGCGCGCGCCCTCGGCTGACGCCCGGGGCCCGCCCCGGGCCGCGTGCGCGCCCGGGGTGGGCCCCGGATCATGCCGCGCATCGCAGATGGATCAAGGGGTACGAGGACCGGCAGTAAACGATCGCTCACCGACCACCTCTGACGATCATTCACCCACTCGCACGGCACGAGGGCGGACAGATGGCTGACACTGCTGACACTGCTGACGGCATGCTGGTAGAGGACCTGTACCGGTTCGAGGAACTGCTGGACGACGCGGAGCGGGCAACGCTCCACCGGGTCCGCGAGTTCCTGCGCGAGGAGGTGGCCCCGCACGCGGACACCTGGTGGGGGAAGGCGGCGTTCCCGCACCACCTCATCCCGCGCTTCGGGGAGCTGGGCATCGCCGGCATGGGGTACGAGGAGTGCGCGGGCGCCCCGGCGAGCAGCCTGCTCAGCGGCTTCATCGCGATGGAGATGGCTCGCGTCGACGCGTCGGTGGCCACGTTCTACGGCGTGCACGCGGGACTCGCCATGGGGAGCATCGCCCGGTGCGGCTCCGCCGAGCAGCGGCGTCGCTGGCTGCCCGCCATGGGCCGGATGGAGCAGATCGGGGCGTTCGCGCTGACCGAACCGCAGGGCGGTTCCGACGTCGCGCTGGGGCTGCGGACCACCGCCCGGCGCGAGGGCGACACCTGGGTCCTCAACGGCGAGAAGCGGTGGATCGGCAACGCCACCTTCGCCGACCTCGTGGTCGTCTGGGCCAGGGAGGAGGGCGAGGACGGCGGCGTGCGCGGTTTCGTCGTCGAGACCTCGACGCCGGGATTCAAGGCCACCCTCATCGAGAACAAGATCGCCCTGCGGACCGTCGAGAACGCCGACATCGTCCTCACGGACTGCCGGGTGCCCGAGGAGAACCGGCTCCAGGAGGCCCACGGCTTCCGGGACACCGCGGACGTCCTGCGGCACACCCGCAGCGGTGTGGCCTGGGAAGCCGTGGGAGTGATGCTGGCGGCGTACCGCATCGCCCTGGACTACACCCGTGAGCGCGAGCAGTTCGGGGGGCCCGTCGCCCGGTTCCAGCTGGTCCAGGACCTGCTGGTGCGGATGCTGAGCGACGCCACCTCCTGTCTGGGGATGGTCGTGCGGCTCGCCCAGCTGGAGGACGCCGGTACCTTCCGCGACGAGCACTCCGCGATGGCCAAGGCGCACTGCACCACCCGGATGCGGGAAGTCGTGGGCTGGGGACGCGAACTCCTGGCGGGCAACGGCATCGTGCTCGACTACGGCATCGGCCGTTTCGTCGCCGACGCGGAGGCGCTCTACTCGTACGAGGGCACCAGGGAGATCAACACCCTGATCACCGGCCGCGCGGTCACGGGCATCGGCGCGTTCGTCTGACCCTGCATCTGCATCTGTATGTGCGCATCTGTATCTGCACCCAGCTGAGGACCCCGGAGGGGCTGCCAGGGGTCCTCAGCTCCGGTACGGCGACCATGCCGGCGGACGTGTGTCCGCTGCTACTTCGTGCCGGACCCGTCCAGGTTGAGGCCACTGCTCCTGCTCGGCAGGACGGCGCCGACCAGGCCGTCCTGCGTGTTGTTGGCCTCGCCGACCAGTGTGTGGAGGGTGAGGTCGGCTGCCCTGTCCACCATGCGGTCGGCTCCGCCCTTCGCGGTAAGGGCGGAGAGGGAGGCGCCGCTGGGAGCGTCCGCGGTGGCGGCCTGTGCCGGAAGAGCGGTGAGGAGTGCGGAGGCAGCCAGTCCGAGGGCCGCCGAGGTGCGCGTCAGGGTATGGATCACGTCCTCCCAACGCCCGTACGCTCCACCCGTTACGGCATGTCCACCGTCCGGCCCCACGCCGGCGCTCGGTACGCGGCGCGCGACACCGTTCAGCGTGCGACGTGGTTCAGCACGTGACGTACCGGTAGCCGACGCCCCGCACCGTCTCTATCGCCCTGCGGTACGGGGAGCCCAGCTTGCGGCGCAGCCGGGCGATATGGACGTCGATCGTCCGGTGATCGGCGGGGGCGGGGGAGGCCCACAGCGCGGAGTGCAGCATCTCGCGGGTGTGCACCCGCAGGGGGTGGGCGACGAGATGTGCGAACAGGTCGAACTCCAGCCGCGTGAAGTGCAACGGGCGTCCGGCCACCGTGACGGTGCGAGCGTCGGTGTCCACCTGGACCAGCTGCGCGGCGGCCGCGACGGGCAGGGCACCCGGGCCCTCCTCGTCCCCGGGCACGAGGACGAGGTACCCCGTCAGGGAGGGTGTTCCCGGTGGGGCGGGTAGCGCGGAGGGAGGGAGCGCGAACCACGAGGCGCGCACCAGCTCGCCCCACGGGGCGGGCGGGCCCTCCGCCCGGCGCAATGCAGGTAATCCCGATCCGTGGGAGAAGTCGGGACCGGGCGTCGTACGGGTGATGCTCACGAGAAGCCGCATCCTCTCTCGGGGCCGCGGTGCCTCGCGTACACGCCGCTCCGCGACCGCAAGTGGGGTGGTGTCCGTCCTGCGCCCGCTTGACACTACCGGTGACCGAGAGAGATCGGAAAGTAACTTCCGGAAGGCGGGATTCTATGGCTGGATTGTGCCGTCGGGAGGACGGCAGGTCCTTGCCGGTCTCCCCGGAACGGACCCGCGCAGGGAGGGCCGACCGGGGGCGGGACCCGGCACGCCCGGTCCGGCGGGCCCAGGTGATGTGCCGGTGAGGCAGGGTGCGACGATCTTCCGATGCGAGAGATCGACGAGTTGGTGCAGGTGGACGATCCGGTGTGGCCGGAACTGTGCGAGGTGCTGTCCGCGGCCTCCGGGTCCGTTCAGGTGCTGCCCGCCGACGTGGACGAGGGTCGCCGGTGCCTCCTGCAGATGCAGGTCACCGCCCGATCGGTGCTGGGGGCACTGGCGTTGCACACCGGCGGACTGCTCGTGGACGGCGGGTGGGTACGGGTGTTCGGCGGGGGCCCGGTCACGGGAGGGGGGCTGCCGAGCCTGGCCCGGGTGAACCGGTTCCCGGCGGACTTCGATCCGGCCTGGCATCCCGGGACGGCCCTCGTCGTCGGCCACGACGTCGTCGGCGGGGTCTTCGCGCTGAACGGTGGCGACCCCGCGGCGGGAGGCCGCCCCGGAGGGCCGGGAGAGATGACCTACTTCGCCCCCGACACTCTGGAGTGGGAAGCGATGGGGACGGGTCACTCCGGATGGATCTCCTGGCTGCTCTCGGACCAGCTGGAGACGTTCTACGACGGGCTGCGGTGGCCGGGCTGGCGTGCGGAAGCCGCTGCCCTGGCCCTCTCGCAGGGCATTTCCGTGTATCCGTTCCTGTGGTCCGAAGAGGCCCATGCCGAGCTGGCGGCGACCAGCCGGCGTCCCGTGCCGATGCGCGAGGTGCTGGGGGCCGCCGCTGATTTCGCACGGCAGGCAGGGCCGCGGGACCCCGGGTTCCTCGGCGACGCGTAAGCGCCAGTACGCACCCCCGGGCGCCCGGGCGTCGACCGGCTTCTCGGGGCAGGGTGTCCCGCTTCCAGGACTGCCAATGTGCTGGAAATATGCGGGAGTTGTTTCTGGCGGGGTGCTGCGATGGTGGAATGCGGTGAGGACGGGGGAGCGCGGGCACGGGGGAGAGAGTGTGAACGCCGAGGGTGTGCGGGTCGACGGGCGCTACCGGCTGGAGGTACTGCTCGGGCGCGGCGGCATGGGCGAGGTCTGGCGGGGGTACGATCCGCAGCTGGACCGGCGCGTCGCCATCAAGTTCCTGCCCCCGCAACTGGCCGTCGACACCCACCGGGTGAGCCGTTTCCGGCGCGAGGCGCAGGTGACCGCGCGGCTCCAGCACCCCGGCATCACCCAGATCTTCGACAACGGCGCCCACGGCGGGCAACTGCACCTCGTCATGGAACTGCTCGACGGACAGGACCTCGCCACCGTCCTGCGTGAGCACCCTGCCGGGCTGCCCCTGCACCAGGCCCTCGACCTGACCGCCCAGGCCGCCGACGCCCTCGGGTACGCGCACGACCAGGACATCGTCCACCGGGACGTCAAGCCCGCCAACCTGATGCTGCTGCCTGGCGGACGGCTCAAGGTGTGCGACTTCGGCATCGCCGGATTCGCGCGGGCGGACTCGGGGCTGACCCTGGAGGGCAGCGTCATGGGGACGCCCGACTACATGGCCCCCGAGCAGTGCCTGGCACGGCACGTCGACGGGCGGGCCGACCTGTACGCGCTGGGGTGCGTACTGTTCGCCCTGCTCACCGGGCACCCGCCGTTCACCAGGTACCGGTACGGCGACTTCCGGGCCGTGATGATGGAACACCTCCACACGACGCCCCCGACGCTGTCCGTGCTGCGACCCGGCGTGCCCCCCGAACTCGACCTGCTCGCCGTCCAGTTGCTCGCCAAGGACCCGCGCGACAGGCCGGCCTCCGGGAGAGATGTCGCCGACCGCCTCGGCGCCCTGACTGGGGAGGGCGGCGGCAGCCCCGGGCGTGCGGGCGGCGGGCCGGCCGGCCCGCCGCCCGCACGCGAGGAACCACGGCCCGAAGACTCCACGTCGCAGGCACCACCCGCGCCAACCGCTCCATCCGCACCACTTGCCCCCCTCACGCCCCTGGCGTCGGCGCCCCTCCTCGACGTCTTCTGCAACCAGTACCTCGCTCCCGGTGCCACGGAGGGCAGCGTGATCGTCGGCGTGCGGAGCGCGGACTCCCCTCCCGGCCGTGCGGCCACCTCCGCTCCGCGTGCCCTCGTCTTCCTGCTCGGCCTCTCCCACGAGCTGCCGGAGGCCGACTTCCGCACGGTCACCCGGGCCGTCCGCGACGCGGTCGACAGCCTGGAGGAGGGCGTACGGTTCGCCGTGGTCGCCGGCTCCGCCTACGCGCGGATGCTCTACCCCGACACCTTGCGCCTGGTTCCCGCGAGCCCCACGGCCAAGGCTGCCGCGCACGCCGCACTGGCCCGCCTGGAACCGGTCAGGGACGCGGCCTTCGGCCGCTGGGTGCGGCTGGCGGACCGCTTGTTCGCCGGACATCCCGACGCGCTGCGCACCGCGATCCTCCTCGCGGACATGAAGGCCACGGCGGAACCCCCCGAGGAACTGGCCGCCACCCTGGCCTCCTGCGCCGGCCGCTTCACCTGCCACGCGCGCGGCATCGGCGTCAACTGGGAGGTCCGGCAACTGACTTCACTCGCCTCCGCACTGAACGGCACCACGGACCTCGTCCACACCCCCGCGGACCTCGCCCCCGCGCTCGCCCAGATCCTCGACAGCACCCGCCAGGCCGTCGTACGCGACCTCGCCCTGCGCATCACGGCCCCGGACGGCACCCGCATCCGCTCCGTCCAACAGGTCGCACCGACCCACGAAGACCTGTCGTTCCGCGGCTACCCGATCGGTCCAGGCGCCTTCGAATACCCCATCGACGCACCGGACGACCGGCAGCGGGACTACCACCTGCTCCTGGACCTGCCGCCCGGCGGGCCGGGTGCGACCGCACCGGTCGGCCTGGATCTCACCCTGCTCCCGCCCACCGGGCACGGCCAGTCGCTGGACCGCCGCACCATCCCCTTCCAGTGGACCGACGACGACCCGCGATCCAGCGACATCCCTCCGCGGGCGGCCCGGTACACCGGTCAGGAAGAGCTGGCGCGGGCGATCCAGGAGGGGCTCGACGCGGCCCGCGACGGCGGGAAGCCGTCGGCCGGGGACCAGGGCTCCACTTGATCCCGAGCGTGCGACCGGGTCGCATGCGCAGGCGGAAGTGAGACCGGGCGAGCCTCCCGTCAGGGCGCTTTGTCCCTGCACCGGAGAAAGTTGCCGCCTCCTCTGACGAAAGGCTTCCTGACCAAAGAAAAAGCCATTACCTTCCTGGTCTGTACCGGACAACCACCAAGGCCGGGCGCTCAGCCTCCTCCTGCTGAACGCCCGTGTTCCCGGCGCGACGGCGCGCGCCTGTGCTCACCCCCCTCACCCCGTTGTCACACGGAGGATGCGCGTGCACAGGAGACTCTCCCGACCCCTCGCGGCGTTCGCCTGCACCCTGCTCGCCGCCGCGGGCGCACTCACTGCTCAGCAGAGACCGGCCGCGGCGGCACCCACGGCTGCCGATGTGTTCCAGCAGGTCACCCTCGCCAAAGGGGTGGCCGAAACCGGCGAGCCGATGACGCTCGCCGTGCTGCCCGACCGATCCGTCCTGCACACCTCACGGGACGGCACCCTGCGCCTGACGGACGCCGCCGGCACCACCAAGGTGTCCGGAAAGCTGGACGTGTACGCGCACGACGAGGAAGGACTCCAAGGCGTCGCGGCGGACCCCGGGTTCACCGCCAACCGCTTCGTCTACCTCTACTACGCCCCGAAGCTCACCACCCCGGCGGGCGACGCCCCCGCGAGCGGCTCGGCGGCCGAC
The DNA here is from genome assembly GCF_042716745.1 of Streptomyces sp. NPDC058663. NCBI lineage: Bacteria > Bacillati > Actinomycetota > Actinomycetes > Kitasatosporales > Streptomycetaceae > Streptomyces > Streptomyces sp. NPDC058663. The sequence continues at coordinate 97,683 of NZ_JBHXRV010000029.1, read as the reverse complement.
TTCGCACCCTTCGACGGGGTCAACCGGCTGTCGCGGTTCGTGCTCAGGGCGGACGGCACCCTGGACACCGCCTCCGAGAAGAAGGTCCTCGACGTGCCCGCCAGCCGCGGGTTGTGCTGTCACGTCGGCGGTGACATCGACTTCGACGCCCAGGGCAACCTGTACCTCTCCACCGGCGACGACACCAACCCGTTCGCCTCGGACGGCTACAGCCCGCTCGACGAGCGGGCCACCCGCAACCCCGCCTACGACGCCCAGCGTTCCTCCGGCAACACCAACGACCTGCGCGGCAAGGTGCTGCGCATCAAGGTGAACGCGGACGGCGGATACTCCATCCCCGCGGGCAACCTCTTCGCCCCCGGCACCGCCAAGACCCGCCCCGAGATCTACGCCATGGGCTTCCGCAACCCGTTCCGGATGAGCGTCGACAAACCCACCGGCACGGTCTACCTCGGTGACTACGGCCCCGACGCGGGCACCGCGAACCCCGGGCGCGGCCCGGCGGGACAGGTGGAGTTCAACCGGATCACCAAGGCCGGCAACTACGGCTGGCCGTACTGCACGGGCAACAACAGCCCGTACGTCGACTACGACTTCGCCACCTCGACGTCCGGCGCCGCATTCTCCTGCGCCGCCCCGAAGAACACCTCGCCGCGCAACACCGGGCTGACCGACCTCCCCCCGGCGCAGCCCGCCTGGATCCCCTACGACGGCGGCTCGGTCCCCGAGTTCGGCTCCGGCTCGGAGTCGCCCATGGCCGGACCGGTCTACCGCTACGACGCCGCTTCCCCCTCCGCGGTCAAGTTCCCGCAGAGCTTCGACGGCGACTTCTTCGCCGGTGAGTTCGGCCGCCGGTGGATCAAACGCATCGAGCAGGGCGCCGACGGGACCCTGCAGTCGATCAACGCCTTCCCCTGGCAGGGCACCCAGGTCATGGACATGGCCTTCGGCCCGGACGGCGCGCTGTACGTCCTGGACTACGGCACCGGTTACTTCAACGGCGACGCCAACAGCGCCCTCTACCGCATCGAGAGCGTCAGCGGCGGACGCGCCCCGCTCGCCAAGGCGGCCGCCAACCGCACCTCCGGTATCGCTCCGCTCGCCGTCCAGTTCTCCTCCGCGGGCAGCTCCGACCCCGACGGCGATCCGCTGAGCCACTCCTGGAAGTTCGGCGACGGCGCCACCTCGACCGCCGCGAACCCCTCCCACACGTACACCGCCAACGGCCGCTACACCGCCGAACTGACCGTCTCCGACGGCACCGGCAACACCGCCACCGCCTCCGTGACCGTCACCGTCGGCAACACCGCGCCCACCGTCACCCTGGATCTGCCCTTGGACGGATCCGTCATCGACCCGGGCGCCGCCGTGCCCTTCAAGGTGACCGTCACCGATCCCGAGGACGGCACGATCGACTGCTCCAAGGTCAAGGTCACCTTCATCGTCGGCCACGACAGCCACGGCCATCCGCAGACCTCCGCCACCGGGTGCTCCGGTACCGTGCAGACGCTGGCCGACGGCGAGCACGACCCCAACGCGAACATCTTCGGCGTCTGGGACGCCGAGTACACCGACAAGGGAGCGAACGGCCAGAGCGCCCTGACCACCCACGACCAGAACATCAGCCAGGGCAGCAAACGCCAGGCCGAGCACTTCGGCACCTCCGTCGGCGTGCAGATCGTCGACAAGGCGACCGCACACGGCGGCAAGACCGTCGGTCACATCGACAACGGCGACTGGATCGCCTTCACGCCGTACCAGCTGTCGAACGTCACCCGGCTGACCGCCCGCGTCTCCTCCGGCACCTCGGGAGGCACGCTGGAGGTACGGGCAGGCTCGCCCACCGGCACCCTGCTCGGCTCGACGGCCGTCCCCGCCACCGGAAGCTGGGACACCTTCAGGGACGTGTCCGCCGACCTCACCGGCCGCCCGGCCGCCACCACCACCCTCCACCTCGTCTTCAAGGGCGGCGCCGGATCCCTCTTCGACGTCGACGACTTCACCCTCACCACCACCGCGACCCCCGCACCGGGCGGCGAGCTCAAGGGCATCGGCGGCAAGTGTGCCGATGTGGCGAACGGTGCGAGTGCGGACGGTACGCAGATCCAGCTGTGGACGTGCAACCAGTCGGCCGCGCAGAAGTGGACCGCCACGGACGACACCCTGCGTGCGCTCGGCAAGTGCATGGACATCAGCGGCGGCGGTTCGGCGGACGGGACGAAGGTCCAGTTGTACGGGTGCAACGGAACCGGTGCCCAGAAGTGGGTGCCGCAGGCCGACGGAACGCTCAAGAACCCGCAGTCGGGCAAGTGCCTGGACGCGGCCGGGGTGTCCTCGGCCGACGGCACCAAGCTCCATCTGTGGACCTGTCACACCGGCGCCAACCAGAAATGGACCCTGACGTGAGCCGACGACTGAGACGCGTCGCCTGCTGGGCCCTCTGCGGCCTGCTCGGCACCGTCGCCCTGCCCACCGCCCTCTCCACGGCGGCCCAGCCCGCCCCCACACCACCCGCCCGCGCGGCGGCGGCCGACCCGGCGTACGACGTACTGGTCTTCTCCCGGACCACCGGCTTCCGCCACTCCTCCATCGACGAAGGCATCACCGCCCTGCGCGAACTGGGGGCCGCCAACAACTTCACCGTCACGGCCACCGAGGACCCCGCCGCCTTCACCCCCGCCCACCTGGCCGGCTTCGAGAGCGTCGTCTTCCTCTCCACCACGGGCGACGTCCTCAACCCCACCCAGCAGACCGCCTTCGAGGGCTACATCGCGGCGGGCGGCGGCTACGTCGGCATCCACGCGGCGGCCGACACGGAGTACGACTGGACCTGGTACGCGGGCCTGGCCGGAGCCCTGTTCCAGTCGCACCCGCACATCCAGCCGGCCACCGTCAAGGTCGAGGACCGCGCCCACGACGCCACCGCCCACCTCGGCCCCACCTGGCAGCGCACCGACGAGTGGTACGACTACCGCAGCAACCCGCGCACCGGCGCACATGTCCTGGCCTCGCTCGACGAGTCCAGCTACAGCGGCGGCGGCATGGGCGGCGACCACCCGATCGCCTGGTGCAAGGACTACCAGGGCGGGCGCGCCTTCTACACCGGCGGCGGCCACACCGAGGCCTCCTACGCAGACCCGGCCTTCCGCCGTCATCTGCTCGGCGGGATCCGCTGGACCGCGGAGATGACGGAGGCCGACTGCCGCGCCGAGACCGGATACACCACGCTCTTCGGCTCGGCGGGCACCACCGGCTGGAAACAGGCAGGCCCCGGCTCCTTCGCGCACGCCGACGCGACCCTCAGCTCCCGGGGCGGCCTGGGAATGCTGTGGTACCAGGCCAAGGAGTACAAGTCCTACTCCCTCAAGCTCGACTGGCGTCAGGCCGGTGACGACAACTCCGGGATCTTCGTGGGCTTCCCCGCCTCCGACGACCCCTGGTCGGCCGTCACATACGGCTACGAGATCCAGATCGACTCCACGGACGCCGCCGACCGCACGACCGGTGCCGTCTACGGGTACAAGTCCGCCGACGTCGCGGTCCGCGACGCTGCCCTGAACCCGCCGGGGGAGTGGAACACGTACGAGATCCGCGTCGAAGGAGAGCGCCTCCAACTGTTCCTCAACGGCCGCAGGATCAACGACTTCACCAACACCGACCCCGCCCGCAGCCTCCAGCAGGGCCACATCGGCCTGCAGAACCACGGCGAAGGCGACGACGTGTCCTTCCGCAACATCCGCATCAAGGAACTCGGCGCTCCCACCGGCCCCCGTGAGGGCGAACTCAAGGGCATCGGCGGCAAGTGCGCCGATGTGGCGAACGGGGCGAGTGCGGACGGTACGCAGATCCAGCTGTGGACGTGCAATCAGTCGGCCGCGCAGAAGTGGGCGCGGGGCACGGACGACACCCTGCGTGCGCTCGGCAAGTGCATGGACATCAGCGGCGGCGGTTCGGCGGACGGGACGAAGGTCCAGTTGTACGGGTGCAACGGAACCGGTGCCCAGAAGTGGGTGCCGCAGGCCGACGGAACGCTCAAGAACCCGCAGTCGGGCAAGTGCCTGGACGCGGCCGGGGTGTCCTCGGCCGACGGCACCAAGCTCCATCTGTGGACCTGTCACACCGGCGCCAACCAGAAATGGGCCCTCCCCGGCTGAGCGGCCCGCCCGACTCCGTCGTCACCGTGGAGGACGGTGACGACGGGACCGGCCGCACCACCGGGCCGGTGACGGCGGTGGGACGCGACGCCGAAGCGTCCCGCCGCCGTACCTCGTCCCGCCGCCCGCCGCTGTCGGTCAGCGCCGGTGCAGGGTCTGCAGTGCCTCGATGAGGACCTTCGGCTCGTGCTGCCCCTTGTGGACGGGCGGGGGCTGCCTGTCCAGCCCGAGCAGCTGGGCGACCGCGGTCCAGGCGGTGCGCACGGAGTACTCGACGGTGAAGACCACGTCGTCGGGCACCTCCGCGTACTGGCCGATGAACGCCAGGTTCGTGGAGCCCGCGGGGACGACCTCGGGGCGGTCGCCTGCCTTGCGGACCAGGAACTGGCTGGTGATGTAGGGCATCATCGCGGGGATCACCAGGGAGCCGTCCAGGATCCGCTCCCGCTCGGCGAACGGCAGGTGCCGCAGCACCTCGTCGAGGATCTCCCGGCCGGTGCACGCGGACATGGGCTTGTCCACGAAGTCGCCCCGCTTGTCGGGGAACAGGGCGTAACCCCACCACACGAACGTGTCCTCGGGCTGGTCCCGGAAGTGCGGCTGGTGGTTGAGCACGATGGTCAGCAGCCAGCTGGAATCCTTGAAGGTGATCAGGCCGCCCTTGCCTGCCTCGCTTCCGCTGAACTCCTCCATCAGCTTGAAGAAGAGCGGGTCCTTGGTGGTGACGGTGAACGACTCCCAGGTGGAGTCCTTGACGTGGGAGTCGAACACCTTGGGGTCGCCCAGTCCGGAGCGCTTCGCGGCGAGGGTCTCCCACAGCTGCCAGGCTCCGCTGGAGGAAGCGGTGTCCAGCGCGGGGACGGTATCGGTGGAGCCCAGGGTGGAGTTCGCCGTCATCGAGCCGTTCGTCACCATCACCAGGTCGTCCGGGCCGAGTGCCGTCCGGCCGGACTCCCCGGTGCGCTCCCAGTCGAGCGCCTCGACGGTCAGCGCGTCACCTCCGGCGAGGTGCAGGTCGGTGACACGGGTGCCGAGCTGAACGGTGACACCCTGAGCCGTGAGCCACGCCAGAAGGGGCCGCACGATCGAGTCGAACTGATTGAACCGGGTGCGGTAGATCCCGGACATGGTGTCGAAGGTCTTGAACAGATGGACGAAGCGGTTGAGGTAGCGGCGGAACTCGATCGCGCTGTGCCAGGGCTCGAACGCGAAGGTGGTGCACCACATCGCCCAGAAGTTGGTGGAGAAGAAGTCCTCGTGGAACAGGTCCGAGATGCGCTTGCCGTCCAGCAGCCTCTCCGGCGTGGCCACGCACTTCACGAGTTCGAGACGGTCCCGCTCGGAGAACGTCATCGAGTGCGCGTCGATGAGGTCCCCGTGGGCGTCGACGAGGCGGGCGTGGTCGTCCCAGGCGAAGTCGTCGTGGAACGCGAACGTGTCCTCGGTGACCGACTTCTCCGGGTCGTCCAGTGAGGGAATGGAGGACAGCAGGTCGTAGGTGCAGTCGAAGTGGATCTCGAACATCCGCCCGCCGCGCATGGTGTAGCCGGATTCGGGCGTACCCGCCGCGTCCAGGCTCCCGCCCTCGCGGTCCTGCTCCTCCAGGATCACGATGTCGTTCCCCGAGAACCCGCCCTCGCGGATCAGGAACGCCGCTGCCGCGAGCGACGCGACCCCACTGCCCACCAGATATGCCTTTGCCACAGCCGTCCCTCGCTGATCCGTGTACACCGCCTCGCCGGCGCCGCGGGTGTGCGGCCGCGCCGGGCGGAATGTCCTCGATGGGTTCCCCGATGTGTTCGGCGCGACACGGGAGCAGGGCGCGGACCCCCGTTCGGCGGAGGGGAGACGCGGGGGCCGTCGGTATCCCCGTACGGGGTCACCTGGCCAGTACGAAGGTGACTCCCGCGGCGCATGCGCCGAGGACGGTGCCCACGACGACCTGCGCCGGTGTGTGGTCCTTGAGGCGGATGCGGGACCAGCCGACGAGGGCGACGAGCGGGAAGGCGGCGAGGGCCCACGGGCCGTAGGCCAGGGCGAGCATCGTGACGGCGCCCGACGAGACCGCGGTGTGCACCGATACCTTCCAGACGGTGGTGAGGGCCAGGATCGCCACGAGGGTGGCGAGCATCGCGATGACCAGGGCGGTCATCTCACGTGGGGCGTCGAACACGAACATGAAGGTGACGCCGAGGGCCACGGAAGCCATGATGCCGGGTATCACCAGAAGGCGGTCCTGGCGGCGCCGGACGTGGCGGTCTCCCCAGTAGCCGCGCCGTTGGCCCCACTTGATCCAGAGGATGGGTACGACACCGGTGAACAGCGCGGCGAACAGGCCCCAGGCGACTCCGGCGGCGCGATCCGCGTGCCAGCCCACGAGGAGGGTGACGGCGATGATCCAGTTCTTCGGTTCGAGGCCGTCGGTGACCAGCTGAGCCGTGCGGTGCGGTGCCGGGACGGCCTGGGGCAGGATGCCGGTCATGTGTGCTCCATGTGGTGTGTGCGGCGGGAGTCGTGAGCGGTGCGCGGCGGACGGCGGCGACGGGGCGGCACCCCGGGCCCGCTCCTGATCAAGGAGCACGTGTGCTTCCGCACCCTGCTGATTGAATGATCCCTGGTCGACGTCGAACGGTTGACCGCGAAGAGAGCAGGGGAGCGCGCAGTGCGAGTGGTCATCGCCGAGGACTCGGTCATTCTCCGAGAGGGCATGGTGGAGTTGCTGACCGCCCGCGGCTGCGAGGTCCTCGCCACCGCCGGAGACGCGGACGGACTGCTCGCAGCGGTGGCCGAGCACCTCCCCGATGTCGCCGTGGTCGACATCCGGATGCCCCCCACACATACCGACGAGGGAATCCGGGCCGCCGTCCAACTCCGCGCGGACCACCCGCACATGGGAATCCTGGTCTTCTCCCAGCACGCCGAGCCGACCTGGGCGGCCCGGCTGCTCGCGGGAGAGGCGGCGGGCGTCGGCTACCTGCTCAAGGAGCGCGTCTCCGCCACCGCCGACTTCATCGACGCGCTGCGCCGCGTGGCGGCCGGCGGGGTCGCCCTCGACCCGCTGATCGTCAGCCGCATGCTGAACAACGGCACCCGCCCCCTCGACCGGCTGACCGCCAGGGAACGGGACGTCGTGGACCTGATGGCGCAGGGCCACTCGAACCGGTCCATCGCCGGGCAGCTCGTCATCTCCGAGCGCGCCGTGGAGAAACACGTGGCCTCGGTGTTCGCGAAGTTCGACCTGCCGCCGACCGACGCGGACAACCGGCGGGTCAAGGCCGTGGTCGCCTACCTGCAGGCGGTCGGCTCCTAGCTTCCTTCCGGGGGCCTGATCCCCGCCCGGGGCAGGCGGGGGGCGGATATCCGAACCCCCAAGTCGGGCGGTACCACCGTGGTCCGCGACGGCCGTGCGGCCAAGAATCGAGTCATGTCACTGAGCACCGAAATCCCCACCCGCGCCCCGGCCCCACCCGGTCTGGGGCTGCGCGCCGTGAACCTGCACCGCTCGTACGGCCGTGGCCGCGACGCCGTGCACGCGCTGCGCGGCGTCGACGTCACCTTCGCTCCGGGCACCTTCACCGCGGTGATGGGCCCGTCAGGGTCGGGCAAGTCCACCCTGCTCCAGTGCGTCGCCGGCATGGACCGGCAGACCTCCGGCACGGTCCACTGGGGGCCCACCGAGATCACCGTGCTCCCCGAGCGGCGCCTCGCGCAGCTCCGGCGCGCCGAGGCGGGCTTCATCTTCCAGTCGTACAACCTCATGCCCGCCATGACGGTCGAGCAGAACGTCGCACTCCCCACCCGGCTCGCGGGCGCACGGATCGACCGGGCCGCGGTCGCCGACGCCCTGGCGCAGGTGGGTCTCGCGGACCGGCGCAAGGAGCGGCCGGGGCGGCTCTCCGGCGGGCAGCAGCAACGCGTGGCGGTGGCAAGGGCGCTGTACACCCGGCCGCGCGTGCTGTTCGCCGACGAGCCGACCGGTGCGCTCGACCGCTCCACCGGCACGGAGGTGCTGCGGCTGCTGCGTACGGGCGTCGAGCACGAGGGACGTACCTGTGTGATGGTGACGCACGATCCCCTCGCCGCGAGCTTCGCGGACCGGGTGGTCTTCCTCGCCGACGGCGTGGTGGTGGACGATCTGGTACGTCCCTCCGCCGCGCGGATCGCCGAGAAGCTGAGCGGGCGGGCATGCTGAGGCCCGGGATGACGGGCTTCGCGCTGTCGGGCCTGCGCGCCAGGCCCGCAGCCTTCGCGGGGCTGGCCGTGGCGCTGCTGCTGGCCGTCTCCGTGATCACCCTCTTCGGGACGCTCATCGCCACCGCGATCGGCGGGGACGGCGGCGAACGGCTGGGGATGATCGGTGGGGCGTTCGGTGAGATCGCGATGCTGATGGCGTTGTTCGTGGTGGCCAACACGCTGTCCTTCGCGGTCCGGCAGCAGGGCCGCGAGATGGCGCTGCTGCGGACGAGCGGGGCGACCCCCGCGCAGGTCAAACGGCTGATCCGTGGTCAGGTCCTGCTGGTGACCCTGTGCGCCTCCCCTCCGGCGTGGCTGCTCGGGGACCGCGGTGCGCGGTGGTTCCTGACCGAACTGGTCGCACGGGACATCGTCCCGGCCGGTGCGGCCGTGTCGTGGACGCCGTGGCCCCTGCTGGCGGGTACGGCGGTGACGCTGCTGGTCGGGGCCGGCGCAACCAGGATCGCCGCCCGCCGGACGGTCGGCGGCAGGCCGTCGGCGGCGATGGCGCAGACGGCCGAGGAGGGCCGGGCCGGTTGGCTGCGGTGCCTGGCGGGCCTGCTCGTTCTCGGCGGCGCCGTGCCCGTGGTGATCGCCACCGCGGGTCAACCGGTCGACAAGTCGGCCCAGTTGGCCCTGCTGGGATCACTGCTCCTCATGATCGCGGTCGGACTGCTCGGCCCGGTCCTGGCACGGCTCGCCGTGGGCCTGCTCGGGCTGCCGTTCCGGCTCGCGGGAGCCCGGCACCGGGGCGACGGCGGGGGCGCTCTCGCCGCCGACAACCTGCGCGGCAACGCCCACCGGCTGTCCTCCGCACTGGTCCCGATCGCCCTGCTGGTCGGCCTCTCGACCACCTTCGCCGCGGTCACCGGAACCCTTGAGCAGGTGGCCCCGCCCGGCGCGTACGCCGAGAGCGACGTCTGGCTGCGCGGGGTGGAACTCGCCATGCTGGCCGGGTTCGGCGCGGTCGCCACCGTGAACACCCTCGCCTCACTGACCGCGGCGAGGCGGCGCGAGTACGCCCTGCTCACCCTCACGGGCGCGACCCGCCGACAACTGATGCGGATGCTCGGCACGGAGGCGGCACTGACCGCCATGGCAGGAGTACTGCTCGGACTGCTGGTCGCGGCCCCCACGAGCACGGCCTTCGCCTTGGCCGCCACGGGCAGCGCCCTCCCGACGATCCCGCTCCAGTCGTGCGGGCCCCTGGTGCTCGGGGCGGTGGCACTGACCGTACTGACGATCCTCCTCACCGGCATCCGGGCCACCGCGGAACCGGCCGTCAACGCGGCGGCGAGCGCGTGAGGGCTGAGCGCGGGGCGGGCCGTGGGGCCGAGCGCGGGGCGGACCGTACGGCTGAGCGCGGGGCGGACCGTGCGGCCGAGTGTCCGGCGGACCGGCGGACCGGGCATCCGGCAGACCAAGGGTCCGGCCGCGCGTCCCGGCCTGCGGCCGATCGCGGGGCGGACCGAGTGGCTGCCCGCGCTGCCGACCGCGCGCCCAGCCGTCCGGCCCACGGGCGTCGCACGACGCCGCCCAGAGCCTTTGCCTTCGCCGCCACCGCCCTGCCGCTCTCCCTGCTGGGCACCGCGTATGTCCTGGTCATCGTCTACATCGGCGGCCTGCTGTCCCTGACCCTCATCGGACTGCCGCTGCTCGCTGTCGGCCTGCGCGGCGCCCGCCACCTCGGCCGGGCCCATGCCCGGCTGGTCCGCGCACTGCTCGGCGAGGAGATCGAGACGCCGGCACCCCCGCCCGCCGCCACCGGCATGCTTGCCCGGGTCCGCGGCAGCCTGTCCGACGTCACCGCCTGGCGCAGCATGCTCTATCTGCTGCTCAGGCTCCCCGTCGATCTGCTGGCCTTCGTGATCACGCTCGGCCTGCCGCTTTTCGGCGTGTGGTCCGGCGTCTGGGCGTTGGCGACGGGCCAGCGGTGGTGGCTGTCGGCCGCCGCCGTCCTGGCCGGGTCCGCCACCCTCGCGCTCGCCCCGAAGGCCGCCCGCGCGATGGCGCATCTGCACCGGTGGCTGGCCCGTACGCTGCTCGGCCCCAGCACCTCCCAACTCCGCGTGACGACCCTCGAACGGGCGCGCAGCACCGTCCTCGCGGACGGCGACCGGGACCTGCGCCAGGTCGAACGCGACCTGCACGACGGCACTCAGGCCCAACTCGTCGCCCTCGCCATGACGCTCTCGCTCACCGCCGACGCGCTGGAAGGCGACCGCACGGACGACGGTGCGCCCTTCGGCCGCCCCCGCGCCCTCGTCGCCCGCGCCCGTACCCAGACCGACGCCGCCCTCGCCGAACTGCGCCGCCTCATCGACGGGATCAGCCCCGCCGCGCTCGATCGGGGACTCGTCGACGCGCTGCCGCAGCTGACCGCGCAGGCCGGTGTCCCGGTGACGCTGACGGTGGATCTGCCGCAGCGCCCCGACCCGGTGATCGAGCGAGTGGCGTACTTCTGTGTCGCCGAGCTGCTCACCAACGTCGCCAAGCACAGCGGGGCGACCCGGGCGTCGGTGGACGCCCGCCTCACCGGGAGCAAGCTGCGGATCAGCGTCCACGACAACGGCATGGGAGGTGCCCGCATCGGCACCGGCAGTGGCCTGCTGGGCCTGCGGGAACGGCTGAGCGCGGTCGACGGCAGTCTCGGCCTCGACAGCCCGCCGTCCGGCCCGACCACCGTCACCCTTGAGATGCCCGTCCGGATCTGACGCCCTCTGGCGGCGGCCGGCCCCCCACCCGCTCCGGGGGCCTGCACCAGTGCGTGCGGCGACCGAAGAGGAGAGGGTCGGCTCATCAGCCCGAGCCGTCCTCGAGGAGAGCCTCATGCCCACCCACAGACGCCTTACCACCGCAGTGGCCTGCGCCGTCATGCTCGTCGGATCCTTGGCCGGGGCCACGGGTGCGAGCGCCGCACCGGCCCCGGCTCCCGTCGCGCACCCCCAGCACCAGAACGGCCGCGGCGACCTGCTCCACGCCGAGCGTCTCTACACCCTCGAGACCCGCCGAGCCGTCGCCGCCGAGCTGAAGAAGGCGGGGTTCGACGCCTCGCAGGCGCGGCACGGGGTGGTCGCGTACCGCCTCACGTACCGGACGGTCGACCCGCAGGGGCGTCCCACCACGGCCAGCGGTCTGCTCGTTCTGCCGCTCGGGCGCGAAGGACGCCTGCGTGCCGTGTCCTTCGCGCACGGCACCGGCAGCCATCGCAGCGACGCGCCCTCGATGCAGCGCGGCACCTTCCTGACCGGGCCGCCCGTCACCTACGCCTCGGCCGGCTTCGCCGCCGTGGCACCCGACTATCTCGGCATGGGCACGGGGCCGGGCCCGCACCCCTGGATGCACGTCCCGTCCGAGGCGTCCGCCTCCCTGGACCTGCTCCGAGCGGCCCGCGCGTTCCACCCGCTCGACCGGAAGGTCCTGGTCACCGGCTTCTCACAGGGAGCCTCCGCCGCCCTCGGGCTCGGCCGGGCCCTGCAGGCGGGCGAGGACCGCTACTTCGGGCTCGGCGCGCTCGCGCCCATCAGCGGGGCGTACGACTTCGGGGGAGCGGAGCTCCCGGCGCTGCTCGCGGGGGAGCTGGACCCGAAGTCGAGCGTGATCTACGCGGCGTACACGCTGGTCGCCTTCAACCGTGTGCACCGGGTGTACGACCACCCGGGCGAGGTCTTCCGGGTCCCCGCCGTCGAAGCGCTCTTCGACGGAGAGCACACCGGACGCCAGCTCTTCGAAGGCACACCGGACACGCTGGACGACCTGCTCACCCCGTACGGCCTGGACCTGTTGACGCGCCCTCGGGGCGGCCTCGCGGACGCCCTGCGGGAGACGGACAGCGTGTGCCGCGACTGGACGCCCCGGGTGCCGGTCCGGCTGTACATGGCGGGTGGTGACGAGCAGGCGACCACCGTCAACACGGCCAACTGCGCAGCGTCCTTGCGGGGCAGGGGAGTTGAGGCGGAGGTCGTGGACCTGGGGGCGGTGGACCACCAGAAATCGCGGCACCTGGGGTCGAATGTGCGCGGGACGGCCGAAGTGCTGCGATGGTTCCGGCAGTTGGCGCGGGATTGACGCTGCCGGTGGCCGGGGAATTCCGTGGCACGACGCCATGGCCGCGGGCCCCGTTCCTCGCCCTGCCTCATTCGGCCCGTCGGGCACCGGGCAGGATGGTGCCCATGGCTGATCACGAACTGCCCTCCACCGTGGACACAGCGGCCTTGCTCGCCCTGGCCCGGGGCCACCACGAACGCATCGTCGAGCCTCTTGGGACCCGCGAGGCGGGTGGCCACCTGGTCAAGGCGTACTTCCTGTTGGCACCGGGCCGTTCCCTGGCGGAACGGGATCTGACCGCTGCCCTGCGGATTGCCGCGGCGCACCTGGAACTCGGGCGCACCCGCGGGTCGCTCGGCCTCGCCGTCCTGATCTTCCACGCGGGCGGCGACGGCGACTACGTACTGGTCCACACCTGGATCGAGGGACACATGTCGGACCTGGCCGTCTTCACCGGACCGGCCGGGCAACCCGAGCAGATCCGCCCCGGCCGCACCGGCCTCGCACCCTGCGTCTGGGAAGCGGCCGTCCTCGCCCACGAACGTGAGGCGTTCTCCCGGCACGTCCTGGACGGCGACGGCGCGATCCCCGGCCGGCTGAAGGCATGGAGCGACGACACTCTGCAAGGCGCCACTCGATGACCCGGGCTCCCGCCGTACGGCACGCACGCCCCGACGACGTGTCCCGGATCGCTGAACTCGCGGCGGAGCACGCCGTCTACGAACGTGCCGCGCCACCCGCCCCCGACCTCGCACAGCGGCTCACGGCGCTGCTCTTCGACACCCCGGCGCCGCGGCTCCGGTGCCTGGTGGCGGAGCAGCCGGGCGGGCACATCGTCGGCTACGCCACCTGCGTGCCGGAACTCTCCACCTGGCAGGGCCGCGAGTACCTCCACATGGACTGTCTCTTCCTGACACCCGACAGCCGGGGCGCGGGACTCGGCGCGCACCTCATGGACGCGGTGAAGGCCGAAGCCCGTGCCCTCGGCCTCACCGAGATCCAGTGGCAGACCCCTGCCTGGAACCAGGGAGCGGCCCGCTTCTACGACAGGCTCGGCGCACACTCCCACGAGAAGCTCCGCTACAGCCTGCCCGCAGCGGGCTGACGGAGACCGCGCTGCCCGGTCGTGCGAGTGCCCACTCCCCGGGGCTCCTACGGCTTGAGCAGGGTCTTGACCATGCCGTCCTCCTTGGCCTGGAACGTCTCGTACGCCTTCGGCCCCTCCTCCAGTGGCAGGCTGTGCGTGGCGAAGCCCTCGACGCCGAGGGGGTCCTCGTCGGTCAGCAGCGGCAGGAGGGTGTCGGTCCAGCGGCGGACGTTGGCCTGGCCCATGCGGAGCTGGATCTGCTTGTCGAACATGGTCAGCAGCGGCAGCGGGTCCGCGGCGCCTCCGTACACACCGGAGAGGGAGATCGTGCCGCCGCGGCGGACGATGTCGATGGCCGCGTACAGGGCGCTGAGCCGGTCCAGGCCGGCGTTCTCCATCAGCTTCTCGGCGAGCGCGTCCGGCAGCAGGCCCGCCGCCCACTGCGCCGCCTTCGCCACCGGGGCGCCGTGCGCCTCCATGCCGACCGCGTCGATGACGGCATCGGGGCCGCGGCCGTCCGTGAGGTCGCGGATCGCGTCGCCGATCCGCTTGCCGTGGGCGCGCAGGTCGATCGCCTTGACGCCGCGGCTGTGGGCGCGGGAGAGCCGGTCGGGTACCAGGTCCACCCCGATGACCAGGCTCGCGCCCCGGTGCTGGGCGATCCGGGCCGCCATGTCCCCGATCGGGCCCAGGCCGAGCACCGCGACGGTCCCCCCGGGCGGGACGTCCGCGTACTCGACGGCCTGCCATGCCGTGGGCAGTACGTCCGAGAGATAGACGAAACGCTCGTCCGACGGGCCGTGCGGCACCTTGACGGGAAGGGTGTTGCCAAACGGCACGCGCATGAACTCCGCCTGCCCGCCAGGTACTTGACCGTAGAGCTTGGTATAGCCGAACAGGGAGGCGCCCATGCCCCGCTCCCGCACCTGCGTGGTCTCGCACTGGGAGTGCAGACCCCGGTCGCACATGTAGCAGTGACCGCAGGACACGTTGAACGGGACGACCACACGGTCCCCCGGGACCAACGCCGTCACCCCGGAGCCGACCTCCTCGACGATGCCCATCGGTTCGTGACCGAGGATGTCACCGGGGTCGAGATAGGGGCCCATGACCTCGTACAGATGGAGGTCCGAGCCGCAGATTCCGGACGAGGTGATCCGTACGATCACGTCCGTCGGATCCTCGATCCGCGGATCGGGGACGGTCTCCACCCGTACGTCGCGCTTTCCCTGCCAGGTCAGTGCTCGCATCGAAGCCTCCTCGTTCTCCGGGCCGGGACACGGGTTTCCGCCCTGCCGTCCGATGCCCTGATCTCGGGTGATTCGACCCTGCTGGGCCTTCCGCCCGGTTTCCCATGTTCCTGCCCGTTACACATCTCCGCGCGCGGGCACGGGTGCGGGCCCCCGCCCCGGGCCGGGGCGGCTTGCGGGCGGGGGAGAACCCCCAGTGCCCTCGGCGACGTGCGGGGTTCCCGGGCCCGTGTGAATGTGGACGAGCGCTTCCACCGCTGATCACGGCGTGTGGTGAGAGCGGGGTCCACCCTTCTGGGCGGACCCCCTCGGCGGGCGTGCACCGGGTACGGGGCAGTGGCGGGGCCCGGTGCCAGACCGTGGGCCGGGGGGCCCGGCCCCGCCGACCGTCGCCGTACCGAAGGAGATCCCATGCCGTCCTCCGCGTCCGGTCCGCTTTCCTCCCTGAGCGGGCTCTCCGCCGTGGTCACCGGCGGCTCCCGGGGCCTGGGCCTGCTTCTCGCCGACGAACTCCTGCGCCGCGGCTCCACGGTGACGATCGCCGCCCGCGACGCGGAAGAACTGCAACGGGCCGCGGCACTCCTGCGCAACCGCCGTGCCGCCGCCCAGGTCCGCACCGAGGTGTGCGACGTACGGGACCGCGGGGCCGTCGCGGAGCTGTTCCGGCAGACCGGCATCGCGTGCGGCGGCGTCGATCTGGTCATCGCCAACGCCGGCATCATCCAGGTCGCCCCTGCGGAGGCGGTCGGGGCCGCCGGCTACGAGGACGCGATGGGCACGATCTTCCACGGCGCCCTGCACACGGCGCTGGAGGCGCTCCCGCACCTGCGCGAGAGCAGGGCGGGCGGCCGGCTGGCCCTCATCGGCTCGGTCGGCGGACTGGTCGCCGTCCCGCACCTGCTGCCGTACTCCTGCGCCAAGTCGGCGGTCGCGGCCCTCGCCGAAGGCCTGTACGCGGAGGCCGCGCGCGGCGGCGTGTCGGTGACCGCGGTCCACCCGGGGCTGATGCGCACCGGTTCCCATCTGCACGCCGTCTTCGGCGGGGACCGCGCGCGCGAGTTCGCCTGGTTCTCGGCGCTGGCGGGCACCCCGCTCGTGTCGATGGACGCCCGGCGCGCCGCGCGCCGCATCGTATCCGCCGTGGAGAAGCGCAAGGTGCGTCTGGTGCTCACGCCGATGGCCAAGGCGGCGGACAAGGCGCACGGTCTCGCGCCCGCGCTGACCGCCCGCCTGAGTCACGGTGCGGCACGCCTGCTGCCCGCGGCCGAGGGGGAGCCGGAGCTGCGCCCCGGCATCGACGTCGAGGCGGCGGCGCCGCACACCGTCGGTCAGCGGATCAGGGCCGTGGCCGGTGTCCTCAACGACCGCGCGGCCCGCGTCTACAACGAACGGCACCGCACCGCCGGGGAGCGGACCGGCCGCGCCTCCTCCTGAGCCCGCCCGAAGACCGGTGACGGCACGTCCCGGCAGGCCCCGGCACGCGGAGACAGGTGTGGCGCATTGGAGTGACGGGTCAGCGCCGTCCTGCTAGGAGGGCCTGCGGCGGGAAGGTTTTCCCTACGGCGCCCCCTCACGCAATCCGGAGCGGGGACCCGGCCCCGAAAGGACTCCCATGGCAGACCAGATGCCCGCCGCGCACCCCGCCCTGAGCGCCGAAAACCTCGAGGCGCTGACGCTGGACGAACGAGCGGACCTCTTCTCGCGTGCCCTGACCGACGAGGAGAGAGACGCTCTTGACGGAATGCTCCCCCGCGAACTCGTCCTGGAGAGCCGCGTCCTGTGGGTCGTGACGGAGATGAACGCCCATGGAGCCGTCGCCACCCCGGAGGAAATCCGGCTGGTGGCCGCGGAGCGGGTGGACCGACTGCCGGACGCGGGCCTGCCGTTGCGCAACGACGCACAGTGGAGGTCGGGCGAGGACAGCCACATGGAGATCGACCTCTGCCGGCTGATGGCCCAGCTGCCCGCCGGGCCGCTCGCCGACCTCCTGGCCGCGCTCCCCACCGATCAGCAGCGCCGGCTCCGGTCTGCACTCGCGACACGCCTCGCGGGCCACACGCCCCCGCCGGACGCTGCGACGGCCGCCGGGGGCGGCTCGTCGGCGGACGGTTTCCAGCACCGCTGGGAGCGCCTCGCCGACGGGACGGTCTGAGGACCGCCGGGGGTGCCTCGTCGGCGGACGGTTCCTAGTAGGGGCGGGCCCGCCCGGCGAAGGCCGGCGCCAGCTCGTCCTGTGCGGCGCGGGGGAAGGTGACCGTGCGCGGGTCGCCGTCGGAGACGTACCAGCTCTTCTGGGCGGAGAGCCGGTCCAGCCACTGTGAGGACCCGAGTGCGGCGTCCTCGTCCTTGGGGCCGGCCGACCGGATCCGCGGGATCGCGGCGGGCGCGAACTTCCTTGCGAACGGCGAGAGCGACGGGTTGGAGCCCACCAGGTAGACGCCGCTGTAGCGGTAGCCCGGGCCCCGTGCTGCCACCCCGGCCGGCTGGGGCATCGCGCCGAAGGGCAGGGCGAGCGAAGTGACGGCGGTTGCGGGTACGGCCTTCTCGATCGCCTGCTGTCCCGCGGTGATGGCCCGGGCGGCGCCCGCCTCGCCCAGGGAGCTGAGGTTCTGGTGCTGGTCGGTGTGGTTGCCGATCTCGTACCCGTTCTTCTTCAGCCAGCTCAGCGCCTTTGCGGTGCCGGTGGACGAGAAGGCGTCCGCGTTGACGAAGAACGTCGCCACGGGGGTGAACGCGGGGTGCTTGCGCGCCGTTTCCGCCAGGATCGCGACCGCCGTGTCGGGGGCGGGCGCACCGTCCGTACCGAGGCGCAGCTGGCTGTTGGTCGAGTCGTCGAAGGTGAGCACCACCGGGTGGGTCCCGGCCGGGGTGTTGATGCGCCCCTCCTGGAAGTCCCGGGCGGTCACCGGCACGTACTTCTCGCGGGCGAGGCGTTCGAGCTCGGCCCGGAAGTCGGCCGGGGTGCGGTCGTAGACGCTGGTGGGCTTCGCGGTGAGCTGGTGGTACATCAGGACGGGCACCTGACCCAGCTCGTTCACGCCGACTTTCGCCGGGTCCGCCGCGGCTGAGGCGCTCGCCGCCGCGGGGGAGGCGGCGGCCGGCCGGCCCGCGGTGGCCGGTGGTGTTCCCGGGGAGCAGCCGGTGGCGAGCAGGGCGGCGCCGGTCAGGGCGCAGAGGGGGAGCAGGGGGTGACGCATGCGGTGCCTCCAAGGCGAACGTGTCGCGCGATCCCTACCGGCCCCGGGATCGCCCGTACCGCACTGTCCCCCGGACGGCGCAGTCGCCACTCGGAGCGGAACGCACCCGTCCGGGTGACATCCACGCGGGTCAGGAGCGGTGACGCCGCGGAGCGGCAATCAGTGAAGGGAACACCCAGCCACTCCCCGAGGACACCAAGATGGCGACCTGCATACCCGACCCGAACCCCTCCCCCCGCCGCCGACGACGCCGCAACGGCAGACGCACCCTGCTGGCCACGGCCGGAGTACTCGCCGTCGCCGGGGCCGGCGTCGGAGCCTGGACCTTCCTCAGCCCCGGTACGGGGGTGGTGGGACTGGCCGACGGAGACGTGCTGGACAAGCACCGAGCGGCCCAGGTGAGTGCCTACCTGGACATCGAGGACGGTGCCAAGGACCTGCGCACCACCCTTGACGGCAACGCGGTGCCCACCACGGCCGAGGGCGGCCGGCTGAAGCTCGCGCTTCCCCGCCTCACCGAGGGGCCGCACACGCTGGTGGTGGAGGGAGGCGGCGGATTCCCGTTCGGCTCCTCCCGGGAAGTCGTCGACTTCACCGTGGACACCAGCGCTCCCGATCTGCTGATCGCGGATCCCGAGGTCGGGAAAGCCGACCAGCCGGTGACGCTCACCGGCAAGGCCGCCACGGACGCCAAGGTGACCGTCGACGGCAAGGAGGTTCCGGTCGACGGGGCCGGTACGTTCCGGACGACCGTGCCCAAGGGGACCCCCGTGGTGCAGGTGGCGGCCGTCGACCGCGCCGGTAACACCACGACCCGCACCGTGTCGGCCCAGGGCCGCCGCCCCATGGTCCGCGCCGCACACATCACCGCCATCGGCTGGGGCGACGACACCCTGCGCAAGGGCATCCTCGACCTGGTGCGCAGCGGCAAGCTCAACGCCGTGCAGCTGGACGTCAAGGACGAGGACGGCGAGGTCGGGTACGACTCGCAGGTGCCGCTGGCTCGGAAGATCGGCGCGGCGAAGGGCTACTACGACGCGCGCAAGGCGGTGGCCGAGATCCACGCGGCCGGCGCCCAGGTCATCGGCCGCATCGTCGCCTTCCGCGATCCCCTGCTCGCCACGGCCGCCTGGAAGTCCGGTCAGCGGGGCCAGGTCGTACAGACCTCCGCCGGGCAGCCCTACGGCGGCGGCAACTACGGTGCCCTCGCCTTCACCAACTTCGCCGACCCCACGGTCCGCAAGTACAACCGGGACCTGGCCGTGGAAGCGGCGGGACTCGGCTTCGACGACGTCCTGTACGACTACGTGCGCCGCCCCGACGGCCCGCTGTCGGGCATGCGCTTCCCCGGCATCGGGTCCGTCACCCCGGAGCAGTCCATCACCTCGTTCGTCGCCGAGACGCGGACCGCGATGCGCCCGCACGGCAAGTACCTGGGGGTTTCGGTCTTCGGCATAGCGGCCACCCGGCCCACCGAGATCGCCCAGGACATCCCGGCCCTGGCCGAGGTGAGCGACTACGTCGCGCCGATGGTCTACCCCTCCCACTGGGGGCCCGGGGAGTACGGAGTGGCCGCTCCCGACACCGCCCCGTACGCGATCGTGCAGCGCTCCCTCGCCGACTTCGCCCGCCAGACGAAGAACACCCGGAGCGTCGTCATTCCGTGGCTGCAGGACTTCTCCATGGGCAGTACGTACGGTCCTGCCGAGGTGGCCGAGCAGATCAAGGCCGCCGCGGCGAACAAGATGGATTCCTTCATCCTCTGGAACGCCGGGGCCAGGTACCAGGGCGCGGCGCTCCAGCCGATCTCGGCGCGCTGAGCCGCTGGGAGGGTCCGCGGGGGGGGGGCCCCGGGCCCCCCCCCCGGGCCCCCCCCCGCCCCCCCCCCCCCCCCTGCGGGGGAAAAACCCCCCCCCCCCGAACCCCCCGGAGAGAC
>NZ_JBHXRV010000029.1:0-77769 GCF_042716745.1 Streptomyces sp. NPDC058663 | reverse complement strand
CTCCTGAAGCCCGGCCTTCGACCCCCGATGTGTTGTGCGGGGGCAACACAAACCCCCCCCGCGGGGACCGGTGGGGGGCCCCCCCCGCCCCCCCCCGCGCACGCCCGCCCGTCACCCGCCCCACCGGTTCCGGTGAAAAACCCCGCAGCCCCTGTCCCCCTGTTCTCTCCTCTGCTTCATGCGATCTCATGACAAAAGGTCGTTTTGCCGGGGTTGTGAGCGGTATTCCGGGGCAGTGGATCAGCATTGAAGGACTCGGATCCTCACTCTCACGACAAAGGAATCGACCGTGCTGACGCCCGACGCCAAGACCCTCCGCACCCTCCTCGCCCGGTTCGCCGACGCCCGCATCGCACACACCCAGCAGGCCCGCCCCGGCACGGAGGAGGAACTCCGCGACCTCGCCTACACCCTGTGCGTGATGACGGGCACCAGGGAGGTCCGGGAGGCGCTCGCCGTGGCCGACCAGATGCTCGCCCGCACCGAGCTCCCGGCGACCCCGGCCGCGGCGGAGCCCTCCCGCCAGGACTTGCCGATGGCGGCGTGAACCCGGTGGGCCGATGGAACACCTGAGGCGCACCGGGCTGTTCACCCGGCGGTTCGGCCCGCCGCCCGGTACCGACTCTCCGACCGTGGTGATGGTGCACGGGCTCGGCCTCTCGGGGCGGTACTTCGTCCCCCTCGCCCGACGGCTGGCCGCGGGCGGCGCGACCGTGCTGGTACCGGATCTGCCGGGCAACGCACGGTCGCGGGCGGCCGCTCGCCGTACCCCGGACATCGCGCAGCTCAGCGACGCCCTGGCACGCTGGCACGAGGAGAGCCGTGCCGGACCGGCCGTACTGGTGGCCAACTCGGTCGGCTGTCAGGTCGTCGCCGCCTTCGCCGCACGCCACCCGCGGTCGGTGCGGCGCACCGTGCTGATCGGGCCGGCGCTCGAACCGCGCGTCCCGGCCTGGCGGCACCTCGGCCGACTGGTCACCGACGCGCCGCGCGAGCCGGTGCCGCTGCTCGCCCTCGCCGCCACCGACTACCTGACGACCGGCCCCGTCCGCTTCGTGCAGTCCTTCCGCCGCGCCTCGCACGACGCCGGTACTTCGTTCGAGGGGCATCTGCGCCGTCTCGAAGCGCCGACCCTGGTCGTCCGGGGCTCCGGCGACACCGTCGCCTCCGCGGCCTGGGCCCGACGGGTGGCACGGCTCGTGCGCGACGGCCGGGCGGTCGACGTGCCGGGTGTCGCGCACGCTGCCCACTACAGCGCGCCCGACGCCGTCGCCGCGCTGATCCGTCACTTCACCACGAAAGAAGGACCGTGACACCGCACGAAAGGGCTGCGGCACCGCACGACGGGAGCGGCCCCTCCGCGTCGCAGCGCCCCGCGTCCGGTCGCCCGCACCGCTCGGGATGGGCCCGCCTGCTGCCAGGCATCACCCCGGAACGCCGGGGCCTGGTCCTTGCCTGGTGGGGGTTCACCGTCACGTTCGGCGGCATGCGGCTGCTGACCTGGCTCATCCACATCGACATGGCCGGGGTGGGCGACGTGCAGGCCGGCGGAGTGCACCTCCACCACTACGTGTGGGGAATCCTGCTGCTCGCGCTGGCGGGGGCCGTCGGCCTGGTCCACCGCTCGGCGTGCACCCGGGCCTGGACAGGACTGGCGTACGGCGTGGGTCTCGCCCTGATCGTCGACGAGGCCGCCCTGCTGATCAGCCTGGAGGACGTGTACTGGGACACCGAGGGCGGCATCAGCATTGCCCTGGCGCTGGCGGTGATCGCCGTCGCGGGAAGCGTCCTGGTCTTCACGCGCGGACGGCACGGATCCCGCCGGAAGGAAAGCGCGGGACGTCGGGAGCCAGGGCGCACTTTCGAGGGGTGAGTACGACGGTTGCGCCGGCACCTCAACCACCCTGATCAGCCGTTGAGCCGGCCCACCTGTTCAGGGAGCGGCACCGGCCGGTAGTGGGCGGTGGAGGCGGGGAGCCGCACCCCTGCGGTGTGCAAGCGGGCGATGCGGGTGCGGAAGGCGGCGCCCCTCATCAGGTGGTGGGCGACGTCCACGACCCTGCGGTTGGCCGGGTCGCCGAGATAGCTTCCGGCCGCCCAGTCGTTGAAGCTGCCCATCGCCGGGCCGCACCAGATCTGGTAGTCCTTCGTCCGGTCGGGATCACCGGTGGCCGCCCAGCGCGAGGCCATCCCCAGGTACCAGCGGAAGACGAGGCCCATCCGGCGCTTCGGGTCGTTGGCCACGCGGACCAGACGCCCGGGGTCGCGCTCCTCGAAGTACTGGACGCAGTCCTGCCAGATGTCGTCCAGGTTGCGGCGGAAGACCTGTTCCTCCAGCTTGCGCCGCTCGTCGGCGGGCAACGCGTCGAGGCCGTCGTACGCCGAGTAGAGCTGGTAGAGGCGCCGGGCCCGCATCGGGAAGAGCGTGCCCTTCTTGAGGACCTGGACGTCGATGCCCGACTCGAACATGTCGGCGGCCGGGGCCATGGTGCAGTCCGCGACGCCCGCGCGGGCGAGCATCGCACGGGTGGCGGGGGAGGCACCGGACTCCAGGCACGCCTGGTTGACGGAACCGGTGACCACGTAGTCGGCGCCCATCACGAAGGCCGCGGCGACCGCCTCCGGTGTGCCGAGACCCCCGGCCGCACCGACCCTGACCGGCTCCGCATAGCGCTGCTCGCGCTGCACCGTGTCGCGCAGGCGCAGGATGAGCGGGAGCAGCGCGGTCAGCGAACGGCGGTCGGTGTGACCGCCGGAGTCGGCCTCCACTGTGACGTCGTCGGCGAGCGGCACCAGGGGAGCCAGTTCCGCCTGTTCGGCGGTGATCAGGCCCTGCTCGCGCAGGGCGGTGACCATCGGGGCCGGGGCGGGGCGCAGGAACCGTTCGGCGATCTCGGCACGCGAGATCTTGGCGATGATGCGGTTCCCGGCGACGACGCGCCCGTCCGGGGCGCGGCGCAGACCCGCGAGCCGGTAGCGCACCACGTGCGGCGTGAGGACCATGTAGGCCGAGGCTTCGACACAGCGCACGCCGTACCGCACGAAGAGCTCCACGGCGTTCCGCTCCAGGCTCTCCTCACTGGGGCTGTGCAACAGGTTGACGGCGAAGGGCAGTCCTGGGATCTCGGCGGCGAAGCGCACCAGGGCCTTCTCGATCACGGCGGGTGGCAGGCCCCCCGCCCCGTACGAGCTCAGAGTGCCGTCCCTGGCGAGGGTGATGACCATGTCCGCACAGGACAGACCGCCTGCCATGGCCCCGGCCATGTAGGACTGGCGTACCCCGTGGGCGGCGCGGAAGGCGGCCGAACCGAGCTGTTGCGGGGGCAGCGGATCCAGCGCGGCCAACAGGGGCAGGCCGGTGCCGCTGTCGCCCGGGGCGAGGGTGCCGTGGGTCGCGGCGCCGAGGCCCTGCGGTACGGCGAGCAGGAAGCAGGGGGATTCCAGGTCGGAGAGGGCGTCGTGGACGGCGGCCGGGCCGGTGCGGGGGTACGGCCGGCCGTGCCAGCGGGAGGGAGTCGCGGGGGAGGTCGTGGTGGAGGACATCGGGGGCTGCTCCTTGGGCTGGGTTGCGACCGCTGCGCCCGGGCGCCTCGCGGCCGGCACCGGTGCGTACCGGGGGCCGGCGTGCCCGTCGGCGGGTGTGTCCTCGGGGGGTGTGTCCTCAGGACGGGCGGGCGCTGCCGTGAATGGGGCTCGTGGGGCTAATGGAGCTCATGGGACTCGTGGGTTGCGTGGCGCCCGTGGTGGCGGAGGGCTCAGCGGACGGCGTAGCCGCCGTCGACGAGCAGGGTCTGCCCGGTGATGTAGGAGGCGGCGTCCGAGGCGAGGAAGACGACCGTGCCCGAGATCTCCTCGGGGCGCCCGGCCCGGCGCATGGGGTAGACCTGCAGGGCGCGTTCGAGCTGTTGGGGCCGCATGAGGGTGTCGAGCATGTCGCTCTGCACGAAGGCGGGGCAGACGGCGTTGACGCGAATGCCCTTGCCGGCGTACTCGGCGGCGGCCACCTTCGTGAGACCGATGATCCCGTACTTGGTGGCCGTGTAGGGCGCGAGGCCGGGGTAGGCCCCGCCTTCGGGGACGCCGAGGATCGAGGAGCAGGTGATGATGCACCCGGACTTCTGCTTCAGCATGGCCTGGGCCTGGTGTTTGACGCAGCGCCAGGTCCCGGTGAGGTTGGTGTCGATGATCTCCTGCCACTGCTTCTCGGCGGTGCGGTGCAGAGCCGCCACACCCTTGCCGATGGTGCCCGCGGCATTGAAGGCGATGTCGATGCGGCCGTGGCGGTCCACCACGCCGGCCACGCAGTCGCGTACGGAGTCGTCGTCGGTGACGTCGACGTGGACGCTGTCGGCCCGGTGGCCCGCGTCGCGCAGCGCGGCTGCTGCGGCCTCGCCCGCCTGCCGGCGGCGCCCGGCGAGGGTGACGGCCGCGCCGGCCGCGGCGAAGGCCTCGGCGGTGGCGCGGCCGATGCCGCTGGTCGCGCCGATGACGAGCGCGGTCTTTCCGGCCAGGGGGCCTGCGGAGGCGTGCGTCATGAAGGTCTCCTTGTACGAAGAAGAGGTCCGGGGGTTGCGCGAAGAAGGGGTCCGGGAGTCGTGCGAGGAAGCGGTCCGGGCGTCACTTGGTGAACGCGGCGGAGGGCTCGTCGGTCAGGAGGAGTTCGCACGGGAACTCCACCCGCAGCAGAACCTCCTTGAGGCGGTGTTCGATCCGTGCCCTGAGCCGGTCGGTGGCTTCGGTCGCCAGCACGTGCAGGCGGTACTTCTGGCCACTGGAACCGCTGCGGGTCGGCGGCGTGCGCACGATCTCGGTGCGGACGTGCAGCACGCCGGGCAGTGAGCCGACGAGGTCGCGCACCCAGCGCAGGGACACCTTGTCGCCGTTGATCAGGACGAAGTCGGCCAGGCGGCCGCGGAAGGACAGATAGCCGCTCTCGTCGAGGTGGAAGACGTCGCTGGTGGCGATGGTGCCGGGGGCCACGAGCCCCCGGCGCCCGGCCGGTTCGGAGCCGACGCGGCGCACCATGGCGGTGGGGGTCGTGACGACGAGTTCACCCTCGTCGCGAGCGGGGTCGAGGCGCTCGATCCGGGTGGTCACGCCGGGCAGGGGGAGCCCGACGGAGGTGTGGCGTTCCGGCGGCTCGCGATGGGCGGCCAGGGTGCTCACGCGGGGGCCCGCCTCGGTGAGCCCGTACGTCAGGTAGACCTCGCCGTCGCGGTGGCGGCGCAGCAGCTCCCTGACGTGCACGGCCTCCAGGGCGTCGCCGCCGACGGTGAGGGTGCGCAACGAGCGGGGCAGGGTGAACTGGTCGCCCAGGAAGGTGCGGACCAGGGAGGGGGAGAGGGAGGAGACGGTGATGCCGTGGTGCTGGAGGCTGTGGTGGTACGCACTGGAGCCGAAGGGCGGGCCGCCGAGGACGAGGCGGGCGCCGAGGGCGAGCGCGGCCAGGGCCTGGGCCACCAGGGCGAAGGAGTAGTTGAGGGGCAGATTGACCAGGAGGCTGTCGGAGGACCGCAGCCCGATGGCGTTGCCGTGCAGTCGTGCGTTGGCTAACAGCGAGGAGACGTGGTGCAGGCAGCCGCTGGCCAGCCCGGACGTCCCCGACGTCATCACGATGGCCTGACCGGGGTTGTGCAGCTGGGGACGCGGGGCGTTCCAGCGCGTGAGGGCGACGGGTGTGCGGGTGCGGGTGCCGGCGGCGGTCGCGGGGGTGACCAGGGCTCCGGCGCCGAGCGCGTCGGCGACCAGCCGTATGCGCTGCCGGGGGCAGGCGCGCGGCAGCAGTACCGGCACGAGGTCCTGGTGGAGGGCTGCCAGGAACAGGGTGAGCTGGGTGAGCGAGTCGGCGACGGCTATCACGACGACCGCGCCGGGCGGCAGATCCGCCTGCGACAGGGCGTGACGCGCGTCGTCGAAGCCGAGGGGCCGCTGCGGGCCGGCGGCGGCGGGCACCACGCGGTGGGTCAGGAAGTGCGAGGTGTACTCGGCGGAGGGCAGGTCGGTAACTCTGTTCCGGACGACCATGGTTCGGGTTCTGCCTTTCGCGGCATCGCTGGGTTCACGGGGCAGGGGCGTTCCGCGCCGGGACCGACCGGCTCGCAGGTGACGTGGTGCCGGTCGGGCGACGGGGAGGTGTGGCGTACGAGCAGGACCCGCTCGCACAACCGGGCGGCGAGCCAGGCGCGGGCGATGGTGCGGGCGGCGCCCCACGTCGCGTCGTCGTCACAGGTGAGGGTGAGAGTGGGGCCGCGGAAACCGAGCACCAGGGCGGGCAGGGCGGCCAGGGTGGCGGGACCGGCGGCGGCGAAGTGGCGCGGGCGCACCCGGCCGCCCGCGGCCTGGGCGGCGACGGCGTCCATGGTGCGGGCGGTAGTGGGGGTGCTGCACACCAGCACCCCCACCGCACGCGGCGGGACGGGCGGACCGGCGAGGGGCGCGGCGAGGGTGTGGCGCAGGGCCTGGACGACGGACCAGGCAGCCGGATCGGCGTACACGGTCGGGGTGTTGGGCTGCTCCAGGGGCACCGAGGTGCCGTCGGCGGCCAGGACGAGCACGGGCGGGTTCGCCTCAGGCACGGCGGGCTCCTTCCTGCTCGGGCGCGGTGGGTGTTCCTTGCTGTTCGGGCACCGCACCTCAGGCACGGCGGGCTCCTTCCTGCTCGGGCGCGGTGGGTGTTCCTTGCTGTTCGGGCACCGCACCTCAGGCACGGCCGGCTCCTCCCTGTTCGGGCACGGAGGGGTTCCTTGCTGTTCGGGCACCGCGGGACCCCTCCTGCGGGCCTTCCAGGACGAGGCAGGTGTTGAAACCGCCGAAGCCCAGAGTGAGGCTGAGGCCGAGCGGAGCCGCGGACGACAGGGGGGTGGCCCGGCCGCGCCCGGTGGGCAACCGCAGACCGGGGTCGGGATCCCGCAGGCCGGCGACGGGCGGTGCCATCCGGTCGCGCAGCGCGAGCAGGACCGCGATCGCCTGCAGGGCGCCGGTCGCGCCCAGGGTGTGACCCACCGAGCTCTTGAGGGCGAAGACGACCGGGGGCCGGCGCTGGGGGCCGAAGACGTCGTTGAGCGCCCGGATTTCGGTGAGGTCGTTGAGGGCGGTCGCGGTGGCGTGCGCACCGACGACGCCGATCCGCTCGGGCTGCGCGCCGGCCAGCCGCAGGGCGTCCCGCACAGTGCGGGCCACGCCGCAGCCGCTGGTGTCGGGGGACGTCAGGCCTGCGCCGTCGTTGGAGAACGCGGCACCGCGCAGTCTGCCGTGGACGCGTACGCCGCGCCGCCGCGCGCTCTCCTGGCTCTCCAGCACGACGAAACCCGCGCCCTCGCCCAGCAGCATGCCGTCGCGAGTCCGGTCGAAGGGCCGCATCCGGGTGCTGCTCATGGTCGCCAGTGCCGTGTGCCCGTAACGCTTGGCCGGGGTGAGGAGGTCAACCGCCCCGCACACCACGGGCCGATCGGGCCGTTCGGCCAGGAGCATGGCGGCGACCGCGAGGGCGTCGGATCCGGTGGAGCATGCGCTGGAGACCGGGACGACCGGGCCGTCGACGCCCACGCCGCGGGCGACGGCGTGCAGCCAGTGCGCCGCGTCGGGCGGGGGCGCGGGGCCGGGGTCGAGACGGGCGCCGAAGCTGGTGCCGGCGACCAGCGCGAGGCCCGCGGGGGACAGGGCCGCGTCCTTCAGGGCACGGGTGAGGGTGTCGCAGGCCATGTGGTGCAGGCGGGCCGCGTGGTCGTCGCCGTTCGCCCTGTCGGCACAGGCCGGGGCGGCCAGCGGGTTGCGTACCGGATGGGAGGAGGGGACGGGGATGAAGCCGTCGTGGCCGTCCAGGAGGGTCTGCCAGGTGGCTTCCACGTCGTCGCCCAGGGCAGTGGTCCAGGCCAGCCCGGTGACCGCCGCGTCACCGGGCCGCTCCTCGTCGGGGCGTCTCACCACAACTGCCGTCCGAGATCGGCGATGTTCTTGCGGATCAGCGAGGTACGGGCCTGGGTGACGACCTTGCCGTCGACGCGGCCGACGCCGGTGAACCGGAGGAAGTTGTCCCGCAGGCTCTCGCAGGTCACCGTCAGGACGAGTTGGTCACCGGGGACCACGATCCGCTTGGAGCGGATCTCCATGGTGCCCATCAGCGTGATCTCGTCGTCCCTGAGCGGCTTGGTGCTCACCTGGTAGAGGATCACCCCGGCCTCGGCGATGGCCAGCATGGCCGACGAGCTCGGAAAGATCGCCCGTTCCGGGAAGTGGCCCTGGAACACCGGCATCGAGCCGGAGATGCTGACCAGCGCGGTCAGGTGTTCGCCCGGTGTGTAGTCGGTGACGCGGTCGAGGTAGTTCATCGGATAGCGGTGGCGCACCCACTGCTGGATCTCGGTGAACCCCATCGTGCGTTCCACCGGTTCGTCCTGGCGGGGGACCGTGGGCCGGAGCTGTTCGCTCGGCGAGGTCATCGCTTCCCCTGGGGGGCCGTGGCGGGCGCCGAGTCCTGCAGGCGCGCGACCAGTTCGGTCAGGGTGTCGATGCTGGCGAAGGTCTCGGGGCTGAAGTCGTCCTCCCCGATGTGGATCTTGAATTCCTCCTCGACGCGTACCCGGAGTTCCTCGAAACCGAGGGAGTCGACGCCCAGTTCGTCGCGGATGCTGGTGTCGCCGGCGATCTCCGCCGCGGACTGGTCGACGTTGAGGTCGTTGACGAGGATGGTCCTGAGGGTGTCGGTGACGGTCATGACGAGCTGCTCCTTCTGTACGGGCCTGTGAGGGTCGGGACGGGGGAGCCTGTGGTGCGGCCGGCCACGGCGTGAGGGCGGAGCCCTCCGTCGGGCGGAACGGATCCTGAGGAATCCGGGCCCTGTGGAGTGCTGCCGACTCAGGGGAAGTCCCGAAGTGCGCACTCGCACTGCGGGCGAATTTCGGAAACGGATGGCTGAAAGTCGGTGCGACGTGAATGGGTGCACGGGACTTTTGCCGGAACTTCCTCCTGCAAAGCCGGGCGGAAATCACCGTCCGCACACCACTGAATCTACATTTCTTCCTTCTGTAAAGGGGGCGGTGTTTCATTGCGGCGCGCGGCCGGCAGTTCCGGTGAGCCGGGCCTTCCGGCGCCCCGTACGGTGCGCCGGGGGCGTGCGACGAGTACTAACCGCGCTC
This sequence comes from Streptomyces sp. NPDC058663, assembly GCF_042716745.1. Classification (NCBI taxonomy): domain Bacteria; kingdom Bacillati; phylum Actinomycetota; class Actinomycetes; order Kitasatosporales; family Streptomycetaceae; genus Streptomyces; species Streptomyces sp. NPDC058663. The sequence goes on along the minus strand of NZ_JBHXRV010000029.1, from coordinate 68,635 downwards.
GAATGCACCCGCGCTCCGCTGTGTTGCGGCAAGCCGTGTGCGACAAACGAAGGGCCGTTGACGGAGGGACCGCAGGCACCGTGACGGCCGACGCCGGCGCCCCACTCGCTCCGGCGTTCCTGGTCCTCGTGTTCCGGCCCCGCCCCTTTTGCCGGCCTGCCGGCCTGCCGCGGCGACAGAGATGAATTTCCGGCGCCGCCGCGTCGTTCCCAGGGGAAAACCAGGGAAATCGGCGCCCATTCCCTACTGGAGGTGGATGAAGTGCTGTCCGAGAATCAGCAGATTTCCAAGAGCGAGAGGCGTTGGGGAATTGTCGGGGTCGGCTCCTATCTGCCGGAGCGGCGTCGCACCAATGAAGACATCGCGGCGGGTGCCGGCGTGCACGCGCAGTGGATCGTGGAACGCACCGGCGTGCGCCAGAGGTTCGTCGCCGCTCCTGACGAGGCGGCTTCCGACCTGGCTGCCGTGGCGCTGAAGTCGGCTGCCGCGGCCGCCGGGATCGACGTCGAACGCCTCCGGCTGATCGTCGTGGCCACCTCCACCCCCGACGAGCTCGGCCCGTCCACCGCCTGCCGCGTCCAGGCCCTGACCGGCGCCTCCCACGCCGTGGCCCTGGACGTGACCGCCGCCTGCTCGGGCTGGCTGTTCGCCGCCAAGGTCGCCCGCGACTGGCTGGCCCAGGACGACCTCGCCGGCTACGCGGCGGTCGTGGCGGTGGAGGCGTACTCGAAGTTCCTCGACCCCACCGACCGGGCGACGGCGACGCTGTTCGGTGACGGCGCGGCCGCTGCCATCCTGGGCCCCGTACCCGAGCACGGTTTCGCCGACTTCGTGCTGGGGTCGGACGGCCACTTCGCCGACCACGCCCTCATCCCCGCCGGGGGAAGCCGCAGGCCCGCCAGCACCGCCACGCTCAACGACCGCGGGCACAAGATCACCATGAACGGGCGGGGTGTCCGCGACTTCATCGTCGACATCTTCCCCCGCATCGTCACCGACGCCCTGGCGCGCAACCACCTCGCCCTGACGGACCTCGCCGCCGTCATCACCCACCAGCCCAACCCCCTGCTGCTCCAGCAGGTCGCCCGCGACTTCGGGGTCACCGACGGCCAACTGGTCGTCGTCGGCGACCGGGTGGGCAACATCGGAGCCGCCAGCATCCCCTACGGCCTGGCCACCGCCGCCGCCGACAAACGCCTCGCACACGGCGACCGGATCCTGCTGGTCACCTTCGGCGGCGGCGTCACCTGGGGCACCTCGCTGCTGCGCTGGAACGGCGCCCCCAGCATCCGCAGCGGGCCGATCCCCACCCGCCTCGCTCCGGCCTGACCCGGCCGCGGGCACACCCCCACACCCCTGCCCCTCCACCGCGGCCCGTTGAGCGACGAGGCCGTCGAGAAAGGCGCGCGCATGGACGCAACCCAGGCGCGCGGGCAACCGCTACGGCGCCCCACGAGAAAGGCGCGCGCATGGACGCAACCCCGGCAGCGGCCGTCACCGGTATCGGCATGGTCACCCCCGCGGGACTCGACACCCACGACACCTGGGCCGCGCTGTGCGCCGGCACCCCGACGGCCACCGCCGATCCCCGGCTGACCGGCCTGCCCGTCACGCTCGCCTGTCCCGTCACCGGATTCGACCCGCGCACCCACCGTCCCCGCCGCACCCCCCAACGCCTCGACCCGTTCGCCCTGTTCGCCCTCGCCGCCGCGCGGGAGGCCGTCGCCGACGCGGGCCTGACCCCGGGCGAGTGGTCCGCGCCCCGGGTCGCCGTCGTCCTCGGCAGCTCCTGCGGCGGCGTCACCTCCTACGAACAGCACCACCGTCGCCACCTCGCCCGCCCCGCACGCCCCTCACCCATGCTGCTGCCCCTGTCGATGCACAACATGGCCGCCGCGCAGATCGCCATCGAACTCGATGCCCAGGGCCCCTGCCTGCACACCTCCACCGCCTGCGCCTCCGGCGCCACCGCGATCGGCACCGCACTGCACATGCTGCGCGCCGGGCTGTGCGACATCGCCCTCGCCGGCGGCGCCGAAGCGATGATCACCCCGTTGACCCTCGGCAGTCTGGACGCGGCCGGCGCACTGTCGCGCGCCACCGCACCGCACCGTGCCGCCCGCCCCTTCGACGTCGACCGCGACGGCTTCGTCATGGGCGAGGGCGCCGCCGTCCTCGTACTGGAACGGGAGGTGGACGCGCGCCGCCGCGGCCGGCGTCCGTACGCGCTGGTTGCCGGTTACGGGGCCTCCTGCGACGCGCACGACCCGGTCGCGCCCCACCCCCGGGGGCGGGGCGCGACCCAGGCGATCCGTGCCGCCCTGGCCGACGCGGGCCTGTCCCCCGAGGACATCGACCACGTCAACGCCCACGGCACCGCCACCGTCCACGGCGACCGCGTCGAAGCCACCGTCCTGAGCCGCCTGATGCGCCCGCGGACGCCCGTGACCTCCCTCAAGGGCACCATCGGGCACCTGGTCGGAGCGGCCGGCGCCGTCGAAGCGGCCTGCACCGCCCTGACCGTGCACCACCAGCTGATCCCGCCCACCGCCGCACTGAGCACCCCCGATCCGGCCCTCACCCTGCCCCTCGTGCACGGCCGGGCCCGCCGCCACCGCATCCGCGCGGCGCTGAGCAACTCCTTCGGCTTCGGCGGGCAGAACGCCGTCCTGGCCTTTTGCCCCGCCCACCTTGAGGAAGGAAACCCATGACCCGGGTACGCCTCGACGTCAGCGACCACATCGCCACCGTCCAACTGGACCGGCCACCGCACAACGTCTTCGACAGCCGGGCCCAGGAAGAGCTCTACGACACCGCCCACCACCTCGCGCGGCGCGCCGACGTACGGGCCGTCGTGATCCGCGGGCACCGCAGTTTCTCCAGCGGCGCCGACATCGAAGAACTGCGCGGCATGGACCACACCCGCATGCTGCTGCACGTGCGCGCCCAACAGGAGGCGTTCACCGCCGTCGCGGAGATCCCCCAGCCCGTCCTGGCGGCGCTGAGCGGCTACGCCCTGGGCGCCGGATGCGAACTGGCCCTGTGCGCCGACGCCCGCATCGCCTCACGCACCGCGCTCCTGGGACTGCCCGAGATCCATCTCGGCATCATCCCCGGTGGCGGCGGAACCCAGCGCCTGGCCCGCCTCATCGGCCCGGCCCGCGCCAAGGGCATGATCTGCACCGGGCGCACCCTGCGGGCCGACGAAGCGCTCCGCGTCGGCCTGGTCGACGAGGTCGTCCCCACCGGCGACCTCGACTCCCGCGCCCTGGTCTGGGCCCGGGAGATGGCGGCCGGGCCACAACTCGCCCTGCGTGCCGCCAAGGAGGTAATCGACCGCGGCGTGGAAACCGACCTCTCCACCGGTCTGGCCCTGGAACGCGCCGCCTTCAGCAACCTGTTCGCCACCGAAGACCGCGCCACCGGCCTGGCCAGCCACCTCGAGAACGGCCCCCGGCAGGCCCGCTTCCACCCTGTGCGCCCCACCGCACCCCGGCCCTCCTGAACAGCTCAGGTCCCGAGCGGCAGTCGCACCGGCGGCCCGCTCGAGGCGTAAGCGGGCCGGGGCGCGCCGCGCCGGGGCGGGATCAGGTGCCCGACGTGGGATCAGGTGCCCGACGCGGGATCAGGTGCCCAGTGCCTCCGCCAAAGCCGTGGCGTAATCCGCCGCGCCCAGTGGCGCCGGGGCCGGGCCACCGGGAAAGGCCAAACCGTCTTCGAGCAGGGCGAGGTGAGGAAGCAGCCGGTCGCACAGCCGGTCCATCGCCTCGGGGAGCGAGCGGACCACTTCCGGCGTGAGCACGCCGGAGGTCAGCAGAGTGCCGGACGAGCGGCGCGCCTGGGCGACCCCGTACAGCGCGAGCAGAGGGCGGAGCGCCGACCGCAGTTCGGGCGAGCGCACCGAGCGTAGTGTTTGTGTCGCGTGGGCGGCCGCCAGGCGGTTCCCGGCCAGGTCGGCCAGGTCCAGGACGCGGCTCAGCAGCGGGTTCCACAGCTCCAGACCGTCCGCTCCGGCCGCGGCCCGTGCCCGCAGGGACTCGCGAAGCTCCTCCGCCAGGACCCGCTGCGCACGTTGGGCGATGAGCGGCCACCACGCGGGGGAGTCGACGGAGTCCCCCGGGTCCGCCGGGCCCCCCGGGCCGCCCATGTCCTCCGGGTCACCCCAGTCCGCCTGGCCACCCGTGTCCTCCCGGTCACCCGGGCCGGCCTGCGGGCCGTGTCGGCCGTCGGGCCCCTCCGTCTCCTTGCTGTCCTCCACGAGGGAACGCCCGGTGTCCAGCAGGATGAGCTGGTTGTCCCCGCCCGCGCTGGCGAAGGCATGGGCGAAACCCTGGTAGGCGGACAGCCGGTTGACGTCCAGGAACCCCGCAAGACCGGAGCGGCGCTGGCACTCCGCTGCCACGCGCTCGGCGCCCCGCGCGGCAACCACCTTGTAGAGCGGCAGGAAGCGGTCCACGGCCGCCCACGGCGAGAAGGCCAGCGCGTCCGTACTGCTGGGCACCGGTGCCCCCGGGCCCGGGGACAGGGTGCGCTGCCACGTTTCGAGGGCCGCGTTGCCGGCACAGGTGAGTACGAACGCCTCGGCCAGCGCCCCCAGCAGCGCATGCTGTTGCGGGCGGTAGGCCAGGACGGAGGATCCCGGCGCCATCCTTCCGTTGCTGCGCCGATGCGTACTGAACCGCAGGGCCTGGACGGCACACTCGCGCGCCATGGCCGCCAGCGCCGCCGGGAGGGTTCCCCACAAACCCTGTCCCACGGCCATGGTCCGCCCCAGCCGCGCGTCCCGGGAGGCGAGCGGATCGTGGAACGCACCGCGGTCGTCGATTAACGCCGTGTCCCGCAGCCACTGCTCATAGGGGACACGTACCTGGTGGAAGCGGACCAGGGCGTACCCCAGAGGAAGGGCGCCGGCCTCCAGCGGGCCGGAGAACTCCACCCCCTCGGCGGGCCCCTGTTCGTCGGAGAGGTCCACGGCGAACGAGAACACCCCCCGATCGGTGCCGTCCACCACCACCCGCGCACACACCGCGCCGGTCTGCCGCACCCCGGACCGGCTGATGCTGGTGAACTTCGCCGCACCGGCGTCGGGGGTCGTCAGGACGAACTCGCGCCGCACCGGGTCGAAGCGAGCCGTGGTGCGAGGCGCGAGGTGACTGCCGGCCGAACCGATCTCCGTCACGAGGAACATTCCCTTGGCGTGACCGTTCTCCAACGCCTTTCGCTGCGCCACCGGCTTGCCGGTGTCACCGGCCAGAGTGACGATCGACCCGAGACACAGGACGTAGTGGTTCAGGACAGCCATGTACAGCGAGGGGTCGGCGACCGCCGCCCAGACCTGCACGGCCGCGAGCCGGGCGGGATCGCGCAGGAGTTCCTCGGCGGGCGGGAGAGCGCGGGTCAGGCGGCGCAGACGCTCCGGGACCGGCAACGCCGTCCCGTCGGCGCCGGGCGTCCCGTCGCGAACAGGGAGCCCGTCGGGGGCGAGTGCCGCCCAGAACTGCTCGGCCTGTTCCGGTGGGCAGACGCCGAGGGCGATCCGGCTCAGTTCAACGCGGGGCTCAGGGGCGGACATCGCAGGACACCTCCGCGGAAGGCGGCTCGACGGGAGCCGGAACCAGGCGGGTGAGGGAACCCGGCCGCAGCCAGGGGAAGTCGGCCTCCGCCATTGTCGCGCGGGCGTCCGCCAGGTGGGGCGGCAGCACTCGCCGTGCACTGTGGGTGAGGGAACTGCCGGTGCCGGCTTCCAGAAGCAGTACGGGCGACGGCGTGGCCGCCTGACGCAGTGCGTCCGGAAGCAGGGCGGGACGGACCAGGCCCTGGGCGAGCGCCCAGTGGATGTCGTCCTGACTGCTGTAGGCACGCCCCAGCACCGAGGAGTAGACGGGGACGCGGGGGGCGCGGGCCGGCACGTGGCGGACTGCTTCGGCGAACGCCTCCGCCACCGGCGCCAAGGAGGGGTGGTGGCACAGGAACGGCAGCCGTAGCCGCACCGCCGGAAGGCCGCGTCGCCCGGCCAGTTCCTCCACCGGCTCCAGCTCCCGCAGCGGCCCGCTCAGCACCACCTGCGAGGGGTCGTTGACGCACGCCAGCACGACGTGGGAAGCCCCCGCCGCAGCAATGAGATGCCGTGCCGCGTCCGCCCCGGCCTCCAGCAGGGTGAGACCTCCCTGCCGGCCGTGCAGAACGAGCCCGGCCTGGCAGGCGATCCGCGCGCCGCCTGCCAGGGTGAACGTTCCCGCCGCGGTGCAGGCGGCGATGTCGCCGAAGCTCATACCGAGTACGCGGTCGGGTACGAGCCCGACGGCGCACAGCGCCCGGTGGACCGCCATGGAGGAAACGAACAGAGCGAGTTGGCTCGTCCCCACCGCGGCCCGAGCCAGATCGCGTCCGCTGGGCGGCGTACTGCCGAGAAGTGCGGGACCCAGCGGACCGATGCCGAATTCCGCACCGACCGGGTCCACTTCCTCGCACACCTCGGAGAGGGCCTCGCCCACCGCGGCGTGTGCGCGGGCCGCCCGCACCAGGGCGCTGACCGCGAAGTCGCCCTGGCCGGGGAACGCGTGCAGGACGGTCCGGTCCGCCGGTACGGGGGTGCGAGGAGAGCGGGGCGACGTGGTCATACCGCCTCCCGGAGACGACACATGTGAAGAGCTCCGGACCGCGACAGACTGAATGCGGGCATGGCCTCACCTCTGGACGAAGAGCGGAACTTCCCGTGAAGGGTCGGGCGTTGGCCCGCAGTGCCGCGGCAGCGATCACCGCGGCCATCACCATTGAAGGCAGGCGGAGCGTGCGGTGAGTACCCGTGCAGGGCGGGGAGGTGGAGCATTCCGGTGAGACAGGGCGCCGCACGGGGTGCGACGGCAGGGGCACCGGGCGACGAGCGACCTTCCGTGCGCCGTGAGCGCTGCCCGAAGGGCGTGCACTGTGAGCGGGCAGGGGTGGTGAATGGCAGGCGGGGCCCTGCCGGCGGCTTCTCAGTACTCCTGTGCAGTGGCAGCGCCCGGCTCACTGGGGCGCGTCCCGCCCCGCACACCGACACCGTGCGCCGGAGGTTGTGCTCCGCACGCCGCGAGCCGTGCGCTTGCCGGTGGACTCGTCGGTGGGTCAGGCTGCCGGAAGGCCGCTCTCCCGGGTCTTCTGCGGCCCGGGGCGCCCGTCGCACGAGGCATGCGGTTTCTGAGGGGCCGCATCCGCCTCCGTTTCCTTCATGGGCTTCCCGGATCAGCGGCCCCGCACAAGGCGCCGCAGGCCGATCCTCCGCAGCCCGCACCGCCGGGTCAGGACGCAGGCCCCGCCCCCCTCGCATCGCCCCCCGCCCCGCACCTCTCCCATGTCGTAGGAGGAGCACCATGACCACAGCCACCCGCACCCTCGAAGGCAAGACCGCTCTCGTCACCGGTGCCTCTCGCGGTATCGGCCGGGCCATCGCACTCGGTTACGCCCGGGCCGGCGCCCACCTCGCGCTCCTGGCCCGCAGTGGTGACGCCCTCAGGGAGGTGGCTGGCGAGGCCCAGGCCCACGGGGTCAAGACGACCGTGCTCACCTGCGACATCACCGATCCCGAAGCAGTCGAGCGGTCCTTCGGCCAGGCTGTCGAGATGTTCGGTGACATTGACGTCCTGGTGAACAACGCCGGGCACTTCGGAAGCGCCGGCCCCTTCCTGGAACTCACCGAGCAGGACTGGCAGACCATCATGAAGGTCAACTTCGACGGCATGGCCCAGTGCCTCAGGCTCTTCGGCAAGCACGCGGTGGCGCGCGGCAGCGGCAGCGTGGTCAACATCTCGTCCGTCGCAGGAGGCAACGGCTGCCCGATGGTTTCCCACTACGCCGTCACCAAGGCGGCCATCAACTCCCTCAGCCGCTCCCTGGCCACGGAGTGGGCGTCCTGCGGCGTACGGGTCAACGTGCTGGCCCCGGGCTGGGTCACCACCGCACTCACCTCCGAGTTCGCCGACAACGAAGAGGTCTCGGCCGGCCTCATGAGGGCCGTCCCCAACGGGCGCTGGGGCGAACCCGAAGACGTGGTCGGTGCGGCGGTGTTCCTTGCCAGCGACGCCGCCGCCATGGTGACCGGAGCCTCCCTGACCATCGACGGAGGCCTCACCGCGTACCACGGCGGCCCCACGATGCTCGACCTCCTGGCGCTGGGCCGCATCGACGCCCCGTGACTTCTGTCGTTGACCGGACACCCTCACGGGACGCCCTCAGGTCGACCGGACACCCTCAGAGGGAAGGGGGCATCCCTGTGATCCTCGTCGGAGTTCCGTCCGGAGTGAAGGAACGAGGGAAGGTGAAGGCGTGCGGCACGGAGCCGCGGTCGCGGAGGTGCTCCAACCTGGAAACCCCGTCCTGCCAGGTGGGTATCACGCCCTCGGAGACCCACCAGCACACGTATTTCGGGTGCTCCGCTCGCTCGAACCAGTCGCCACGCCTGTTCAGCGACTCACCGTGCAGACCGGTGTAGACGGCGTCGAAGGTGGAGTCCGGGTCGGTCCAGAGCGAGAGTGTCGCGGCCAGGGCGGTGGTTTCCGCCGTACGGCCCTTGTCGTACCAGGCCGGTACGGCGAACTCTCCCCACGCGCCCCAGTCCGCCTCGAAGAGCATGCCCCGGTCACCGCCCACCGCTTCGGCGCGGGCGAGGTACCCGGGGTGCTGACCGATCCGCCGGTAGACGGCCTCACCTCTGTCGTAGAACTCGCGCGTGCGCGGTGTGGGGTCGGAGAGGGGTGACTTCAGGACGCCGAATGTGTACAGCGCGAGGCGGGGCATGCGTCTCCTGGGGAGGTGCTGGATGTGGACCCGATCCGGTGGTGTGCGCAGGGGAAGCGAGAGGGCGTGAGGTGTGACCACCCCATCCCGTCGCGGGTGGCTCAGCCTGAACGAACCCCTGTGCGGCCGTGGGTGTTTGCCGAGGTCCACGTGAAAGTAGCTGCCTCGGCGGGCCCTGTCGAAGTTGCGTCATCGACGTCCAAGTGGCCTCGTGAGCCCGGCCCTTGCGGGGCCGGGGGAGGGCACGGGCGAGGTCGACCGCGTCGCACGGCCGACGGCGCACCCCGGTCGGGCGCGTGAGCGCGCCCGTTCACCGGCCCCGCCCGCCCCGGCCTGCCCCGGCTCAGCCGAACCGGAGGATGCGGGGCGCGAAGGTGGACTCGGGACCGCCTGCGCGGCCGACCGACCACACCGTCGCCGTTCCCGGTACCGGGGCCAGCATCAGTGCGGAGGAGGCCCCCTCCCCGGCCACGGCCGGTTCGTCGTACGGGGTGAACGACTGGCCGTTCCAGGAAAGGAAGGCGGGCCCGGGGGCCAGCGGCGGGTAGCTGCCCGGCGGCCCCCACTTCAGCGAGCGGGCCACCGCGACCCAGCCGAGCGCACCGGAAGCCGAAGGGGTCAGCGAGGTGATGCCGCCGAAGTCCGTGGGCACGGTCACCTGGCTCCACGTCTGCCCGTCCCAGCGGACCAGCAGCGGCGGGATCGGCTTGCCCACCGGGCCGCCGATGAAGCCGGCCGAGCCGCCCGCCCACACCTCCGTCGGCGAGACCGCCAGCACACTGGCGACCCCCGCCCGCGGGTACCCGCTCACGACCGTCTGCTGCCAGGCGGTGCCGTCCCAGTGCGAGACGGTCGCACCCTCTCCGGAGGAGCCGGCGGCCCACACGTCGTCGGCCGCCAGGAGGTGCAGGCCGCGCACGGAACCCGGCGGCACCGGCAGATCCCGCCAGCCGCGCCCGTCCCAGCGCAGCAGCGCCTGCGCACCCTCCCGCGAGCCGATCAGCCAGGTCTCGCCGCCGCCCGCGACGACCTTGTCCAGCACGACACCGCGCGGCGCCCGGCTCTCCGACCAGCCGGCGGCGGTGAGGCGGAGCAGCCGGGCGGTGCCCGCCGTGTCGCGGCCGACCGCCCAGGCCGCGGTCGACGAGGCCGCGGCCACCGACAGCAGCTCTCCCTGCCAGTCGCTCCCCGGCAGGCTCTGGCGCTGCCACGCGGTGCCGTTCCAGCGCAGCATCAGCGGATAACCGGGTGCCGTGCGGCCCACGGCGTCGGTGCCCACGGCCCAGGCCCGGTCGGGCCCGCTCGCCGCGGCCCCGTTCAGCCCGGCCTGCGGGCGCACCTGCGCCGGGACCGGTACGTGGTGCCAGGTCGGCGTGTCCGCCGCGGCCGCGGGTACCAGGGTCATGGCAGCCGCGAGGGCCGCGACGAGAAGTCTGCGTGCCATGGTCAGCCTCCGAGCCGCTCGCTCATCGGATGGGGTTTCGAGCCGTAGATCTCGGCGGTCCCGAAGGACAGCAGTGCGGATCCGGCCCTTGCCAGCACTTGTGCCTGGACCTCGATCGCGTTCGTGCGCTGCGGGCCGTAGGAGAAGGTGGTGCGTGTGCCGTCCACCCGCGCGTACTTCGACTGGAACGCGCGGTCGCTGCGCAGCGGCAGCCACAGCGCGCCGTCCGGGCCGCGCACCACGGCCTCGGTGGACGCGTTGCCCAGCGGCGGGTGAGTGGTGCGCCAGGCGGAGCCGGTGCGGGTCATCAGATAGGTGCGGTTCAGGCCGTCGGCGTACTGGCTGCCGGCGAGCGTGACCCGGCCGGACGGTTCGAGAAGGATCGACTGCACGTTGCTGTGCGGCGGCAGTGGCACCTTCGCGTCCCGCCACGTCGCGCCGTCCCAGCGCAGGACAGTGGGACCGGTGGTGGTGTCCGCCCAGGCCCAGGCGTCGTCGGCGCTGCGCGCGGTGATCCCCATCAGGAACGTCACGCCCTCGGGGGTGGGCTGTTCGGTCCAGCGGGAACCGTCGTAATGCAGCACCTTCAGCCCCGTGTCGTCCTCACCGACCACCCAGGCCGCGCCCGGGACCGCAGCGAAGTCCTGGTAGACCCACAGGGGCCGGGGCAGCGGGACGGTGCTCCACCCTCCCGCCGAACGGCGCAGGATCTCGGCCGCGCCGTCGCGCTGGTGGAAGATCCACGCCTCCTCGCCGACGAACTGCACCTTGCCGAGCCGGCCCGGTTCGCCGGCCCCGGGGAAGGTGATGTCCCGGCGCCATGCCGAGCCGTTCCACCCGTACAGGACAGGCCGCGGGCCTTCCGATACGTTCTCGGACCCGGTCGCCCACGCCTCGCCCGGTCCGCGGGCGGCGAGATCGGCCACCTGCACCGGCGGAACCGCCGCCGGCACCGGCAGCGCGGACCAGTGCGGCGGTACGGCTCCGGCCACCGCACCCGCGGCAGTCGGTGACAGTACTCCGGCACAGGCGATCACCAGGCAGACGACGACCGTTCGGAGACGGTTCACAAGACCCCCAGGAGTACGAAGGTCGCACAAGTTACCGACGTTTTCGTGCCCGTGGACAGACGACATCCGGCCGAAAACGGCCCCTTCCTTCGCGGGTCAGGAGCTGAGGGCGCAGGAAATAGTCAGGGGCTGAGGCGCAGGAAATCAGGAGCTGAGGGCGCAGGAGAGCTGGGTGCGCGAACGGATGCCCATCTTGCGGTAGATGCGGCTGAGCATGGTCTCCACCGTCTTCACCGAGACGAACAACTGCTGCGCCGCCTCCCGGTTGGTGGCTCCCCGGGCCACGAGCCCCGCCAGCCGGAATTCGTGCTCGGTGAGCGCGCGGACTCCCTCGGTCCCTCCCGCGGCAGCTCGCGCAGGGGCGGACCGGGACGACGGGGGAGAGGTCAGCCGGGCGAGGTGTTCCCCGGTGAGTGCCACCCAGGGCCGCGCCTGCGCTTGTTCGAAAACGCCCAACGCCGTCTCCCAGGACACCCGGGCCGAGGCCCGCCGGCGACGCCGACGTTCCACACGCCCGCGGGTGAGGTGCGTGCGGCCCTCCTCCACCCGCAGCCCGAGCCCGGCGAATCCGTGTGCCGCGTCGGCCAGCAGTTCAGCCGCCTCCTCGGGCCGCCCCTCGGCATCCACGCACACAGCCCGGGCACGGGTCAGCGCTGCCCGCAGCCCCGCGTGCCCGGGGTGGCTGCCGACGGTGTCCTGCATCGCGTCCAGCAGGGCACGGGCCCGTTCATGGCGGCCGGATGCCGCGAAGGCCTCCACCGTGTCGGCCTGCCAGCGCAGCATCCCGGGGTCCACGGACCCGGCCAGCGACTCCAGCTCCGCCACCTCCGCCAGAGCCGCTGCCGCTCCCTCCGTCTCTCCGATGTGCAGCCGTACCGCGCCGAGCATCCACAGACCGCGTGAGGTGTACAGGGCGTCGTGCTCCTCGCGGGAGGCTCGTACACCCTGCTCGGCATGGCGCAGGGCCCGGGCGAAGCTCCCGCCGCAGCTGTGGGCGAGCGCGGCCGTGTACCAGGCGGGGCCGGGGGACAAGCCGGCGGCCTCGGTGAGCTCGACCGCCCGTGCCGACCACTCCAGGGCCCGCTGGCAGGACCCCAGCCAGGCATCCACCTCCGCGAGGCTGCGCCACACCTCGACCAGGTCCTCGGCCTCACCGGCCGCCTGAGCGGCGGGCAGCAGGGCGAGCAGCGACTGCCGGGCCTCGGTCAGCCTTCCGTCGAACACGGCGTGCCGGGCGAAGAGGTACTCGGGACTGTTGCGGATTCCGAGCCGGAGCGGGGGCACGGCCAGGGCGAGTGCCCGGGCCAGGGTGACCGGGGCGCGGTCCAGGTGGCCCAGGACCCGTTCCATGCGCGCCCGCATGGTGAGCGAGGCGGCCTCCAGAGCAACGTCCCCGCCCTGCCGTGCCAGTTCGGTGGCGGCCTCGGCGTGGTGGAGGGCATGGATCGCCGCTCCACCCCGGATGTTCGCCTGCACCGCCTCCCGCAGTTCGACGGCGGCGAGCAGTGCCGGGTCCGTACCCGCCAGTCGGCGCGCCGAGGCGAACAGCGGCTCCGCCGCGGTCAGGTCCTGTCCGTGCGCGTCGGCCACGGCCATCAACGCGTGCAGCTGCTGGGCCGGGCTCCCGCGGCCGACGGCGATCCTGGCGGCCGCATCCCGGGCCAGCTCGGTGCAGCCCGCAGCGGCCGCGTCGGCCGCGGCCGCTGCCAGCCTGTCCAGACGCGGTCCGGAGAGGCCGGCCGGGGTCAACCGGGCGGACAGCAGCATCAGTTCGGCAGCCAGAGCACGCTCGCCGCTCTCCCTGGCGGCCGCTGCCGCCCGCGCGGTGTCCTCGGCGACAGCCTGATGGGTGCTCTCCTGCGCCAGTCCCCGGTGCCGGGCCCGCTGTACAGGGTCGGGCTCGGCCTCGGCCAGCGCCCGGTGGATCTTCAGCCGCTGCGCGGAGGTGCCGGTGGCGGCGGCCGCCTCGGCCAGTGCCTCGGCGGCGAAGCGGGCACGGGGCGGGACGACCGCACCCGGGCCGGCCACTTCGCCGGTCGTCAGCAGGCCGGCGCGTGCCGCCTCGGCGAGGTGTTCCTCGGCGGCCGTCCGGCCCGCCTGCCGCAGCAGGTCCGCGTCCGGGTGCCGGGCCAGGGCGGCCACCCTCAGGGTGTCCCGCACCTCGACCGGCACGCCGAGCAGCCAGGATGCGGCCAGTTCACGGACCTGCGGAGGCCAGAGGGGGCGGCTGTGACCGTCGTGGGTGCGCTCCGCGGCAGCCAGCGCGCGGCAGCAGACGTCCAGCAGACCCCGGTGCCCGCCGCAGTAGCGCCGCACGGGCGACGCCCAGCGGGCCGGCAGACCGACCGAGCCGAGGAGGGCTGCCGTCTCGGTGAGGTCGGCCGGGGGCACGGCGAGGACCGGGGGGTGGCCGCCGAGCAGGGCCGAGGCCGCCGTGGGATGCCCCGCCGTCCGCTCGGTGGCCACCACGGCGAGCACGTCTTCCGGGAGTGTCCGCAGGGCGTAACCGAGAACGTCCGCACTGGGTTCGTCCAGCCACTGGGCGCCGTCCACCAGGAGCAGCACCGGCCCACCGCCCCTCAACAGCGCGGTGACCGCCACCCGCAGCTTCAGCCGATCCATCCCGCTCTCCATCAGTACGGCAAGGGGCCGGCCGAGAACAGGCGTCATGCGCGGTGACGGCCGGGCGGCGCCGTGGCGTACGGGAACCGGCTCTCGCGGGGCGTACGGAGCGGGGGGTCCGGGTGCCGGTGCGACGGTGGGCCAGGAAGGCGGAAGCTGCCCGTGTTCCATGGGCTCCAGGAGTTGCGTCAGGGCCGCCCAGGGCAGGTCGCGGTCGGCCTCCTGGGTGCGGATGCGCACACAGCGCCGACCGGATGTCGGCAGGTCCGCGAGAGCCTTGAGCAGCACGCTCTTGCCTGCACCCCATGGCCCGCTCACGGCGAGCCGGCCATGCCGCCCCAGGAGCGCGGCGGCGTTCTGGAGCAGCCCGGCCCAGCCCTCGTCCACCCTGTCCCCGACCCCGTCCAACCCTGTGCGCCCTTTCACCCCCCGCACGCTAGGGACCCGTCTGCCACCGGGCAATGCCTTTGCCCCGGGCGGCCCTTGCGCAAGGGATTTCCCCCAGACCCCGGCAACTCCGCACACCTCGCAGGCCGCTCCGCCCGCCGTGGCAGTCCGGCGCCGCGACTGGTCCATACCGCTGCTCGTCCGTCCACCGGGTCCGAAGGGGGCACCGCCCGTCCACCGGGTCCGAAGGGGGGCCACCGTCCGTCCGACGGGCCGAGGGAGGGGCCGACGTCCGGCCACCCGGTCCGAGGGAGGGGCACCGCCCGTCCGCCGGGTCCGACGGAGGGGCAACGCCCGTCCGATAACCGGTGTGCGGGGAACGGGGGATGCTCCCGATACCGCCGGGGCCCTACGGCCCGTGACTCTGTGGACCGTCCCGGGCAGTGCCCCGGCAGACGCCTGGGGTCGCTCTCCCCACGCCACGTCCCGGGACGCCGCAGTGACATCCCGTCACCGTGCCCCCACCGGGAAGGACCATCCCCCACCATGCGAGTTCCCCTCCGCCGGTCCCTGGCGACCGGCATCGCCGCCGCCGCGGCCCTGGCCGGCCTTGCCGCGTTCCCCTCCCCAGCGGGAGCCGCTGCCGCGACGGGCGCCCCCGCGGTCACCGGCGACCTGCCGCCCGAGGTACGTGAAGCCCTCCAGCGCGACCTGGGCCTCTCCGGTCCCGCCGCCGACCGCAGGCTCGCCGAAGAGGCCGACGCCGCCCGCGCCGCCACCGCGGTCCGCGCCACGGTCGGCGACCGCGTCGCGGGCCTCTGGTTCGACTCCGCCGACGGACGCCTGCACGCGGCGGTCACCGGCACCGACACCGCCGCCGTCCGTGCCACCGGTGCGATACCGCACCAAGCCCGGTACACCGCACGGCAGTTGGCCGATACGGCCCTGTCCGTGGCCGGCTGGGCCGCCGGGGTGCCCGGCGTCCTCTCCTGGGGCCCCGACGTACGCGACAACCGGGTGGAGGTCGTCATCGACCCGGCCCGGGCGACCGCGGCGACCACCGCGCTGCGCACCCGGCTCGCCTCCCTGGGCGACCTGGTCGGTGTCACCGAATCCCAGGACTCGCCCCGCCAGCAGGGCGGCAACGTGGTCGGCGGTGAGAAGTGGGTTCCGGGCAGTGAGAGCCCCTGCTCGATCGGCTTCTCCGTCACCCGCACCAGTGGCGGCGGCAAGGCATTCCTGACCGCCGGGCACTGCACCAACGACGTCAACCAGGCTGCCTACGGCAAGGACGGCACCCGCGTCGGCACCTCCAACAAGAACGGCACCGGCAGCGTCAACGCCCGCGAGGGCGACATGGGCATCGTGGACGTCGACCAGACGGGCTGGAACCTGGCGCCCACCGTCCGGGGCAGCGGGACCGGCGCGGACGTGACGGTCACCGGGGCCGCCGAAGCCGTCGTGGGCACCGCGGTCTGCCGCTCGGGCCAGACCACCGGCTACCGCTGTGGGGAGGTCACCAAGGTCAACCAGTCCGTGGACTACGGCAACGTCGTGATCGACGGCCTCGCCTACTCCAACGCCTGCTCCGCCGGCGGGGACTCAGGAGGCGCCTACGTCACCGCGACAGGCAAGGGCGTCGGCCTGCACTCCGGCGGCGGCAGCGCCACCTGCAGCAGCGGCAGCGGCGAGAAATTCACCATCTTCCAGCCCGTCGGCGAAGCGCTCACCAGGTTCGGCGCCTCCCTGGTCACCTCGACCCCGCAGCCCGGCAACGTCACCGTGGCCGCAGTCTCCGCCCAGCACAGCGTCATCGGCACCGCCGTCGAACTGAAGAACACCGCCGAAGGAGGCACCGCCCCCTACACCTGGTCCGCCACAGGCCTGCCCGCCGGCCTGTCCCTCTCCGCCGCGACCGGCACGGTGTCCGGCAGCCCCACCACCGGCGGAAGTTCCTCCGTCACCCTCACCGCCACCGACGCCGCCGGCAAAAAGGGCACCGCCTCCTTCACCTGGACCGTCACCCCCGCCGGCACCGGCACACCGACTCTGACCCACCCCGGCAGCCAGACCCTCTACACAACCAGCCCCTACCGCCTCCAGCTCCAGGCGAGCGGCGGCACCAAGCCCTACACCTTCAGCGCGGCCAACCTCCCCGCCGGACTCGGCGTCAACGCCTCCACCGGCGTCATCTCCGGCACCGCCACCCAATGGGGCTTCCGCAACGTCACGCTGACCGTCACCGACGCCGCGGGCAAGAAGTCCACCGTCACCACCTCCTTCACCGTCTGGTCCTGAGACCGGACGCGGCACGGTCCTGATCCGGGCGACCTCGTCCTCACGGACACCTCGGTACGCGCGGGGCGACCGGGTACGCGGCACCGGTCCTGGGCGAGCCGCGCGCCCAGCGGCCCCCACCGCCCCCAGAGGGGCTGCTCCGCGGAGACCCTCCCCGGAGCAGCCCCTCACACGCGCTCTACTCCCCCACAGGAACTGAGCCGACGGCGCGGCTCACGTACGCGGCCACCGCATCCCGGTCCTGCCGCCCGTCCACCACCACCGTCACGATGCGCCTGCGCACCGTCCCCCCGGGCTCCAGCGGCAGCCGCCGTGACCAGGCCAACGACGAGCCGACCCCCGGGTACTCCGACGTCCGTACGAACCACGGGTCACGCCGGGTGGCTTCCGTCGCGCCGGCGAAGGCCAGTGTCCAGCCGTGGCCCGCGGCCTCGTCGCCGCCCACGACCGCCACCCAGTCGGCCGTGCTGCCGTGCACTGCCTCCTCGCCGCTTTCGCGAGCCGTGAACGCCTGCGGCGCCGCGGTCTCCTTCGGTGCCCGCCAGAAGAAGCCGCCGTAACCCGCACCGGGGCGGCCGTTGGTGGCCGGGCTGCCGATCGACAGGGCCCGGCCGGCGGCATTGGTCAATGCGTACGTGAAGTCCAGCGCCCAGGCCCGGGAGTCGAGTGCGAACGCGGCGACGGTGCGGAGTTCGTGGATCAGCTCCTCGGCGCCCGGCTCGCCCCCCGCCCGCCAGCTCAGTTCCTCCGTGAAGCCTCCCGGATCCCGGCGCTGCCAGTTCCGGTGCACCTGCACCCCGTGGTTGTCCAGGTAGCGGGGGCCCTGGTCGCGCACGTAGGTGCTGCCGCCCCAGAAGCTGATGCCGCTCACGTCGGGCACGGCCACGCCCACCCCGAGGTGGTGCGGGTGGTCCTCGGGCAGTTCCTCGGTCACCCGCCGGCCGCCGAACGTGCACACCGGGTGGAGATACGGGCGTGGTGAGAGGCCGGAAGCCACGTCCGGCCGGTGGACGTAGTGCGCCACCGTGCGGCCGGCACTGCGCAGTACCGGCGATGAGTCGGCGGTCGGCGCAGGGCTCCCGCCCCGGGCCCCGAGCTCGCTCTCTTCGTGTGCTGCCCCGGGGCGGGCCGACGGCTCGTAGGCACTTCCGTGCGGGGCCCACGGCGCGCCCAGCTCGGAGTACAGGGACAGCGTGTCCGCACTCGCCGCCACCAGGGCCTCCACCCCGTCGACGACGCGGCGCGAAGCCGTCCCGTCCTGGACCGTCCGCCATGCCGAGGGCGGCAGTGGCGAGGGGGCGGGGGCCGTGCGTACCGCCTCGACCACCCGCATGAACGCCCCCGTGCTCTCCGGCGGGACCAGCAGCGGGGTGTCACGGGTGAGGTGGCCGACCAGGTTCTCCAGCAGGTCGGTGCGGTCGAAGGTGGTCTCGTACCGGGGGTGGCCCTCGCGTTCCACCCGGATCCGGTCCTCCGTGTACCAAAAAATAATCCGGCCCCGGGAGCCGTGCACCACGACGTACGGGGCCGAGGGCGCTCCGGCGCAGAGCGTCGCGGCCACCGTGACGGGGATGCCGTGCGTGGTGGAGATCCTGACGCAGGAGGTGTCGTCGGACTCGATGTCGTGCGCGCGGAAGAGTTCCGTCTCGATGGCCGTGACGTCCTCGGCGCGCGAACTCCCCGCCAGCGCAAGGGAGGTGGCCACCGCGTGGGCGAGCGGGTTGGTGAGGGCGCCGTCCACGACGTCCACCCCGTCGAGCCTGCGGCGGCCCGACCACGGGGCGCGGGCGAAGTACGCGCTGTCGCGGGCCCAGGCACCCGCCGCGCCGACCCCGCGCAGCTCGCCCACCTCGCCGTCGGCGATCAACTGCCGCACGGCGGGCAACGCGAGCGAGCCGAGTGACTGGAAACCGATCTGGCAGACGACACCCGCCGCCCGCACCCCGTCCGCCATCCGCGTGAACTCCTCGTACGAGGGAGCAGGAGGCTTTTCCAGGAGTACGTGGACTCCGCGCGCGGCGGCGGTCAGCGCCAGGTCGGTGTGGGTGTGGAGCGGGGTGCACAGGACCGCGACCCGCGCACCGGTGGTGTCGAGGAGCCGGTCGAAGTCGGCGGACTGGGCCGGAGGCCGGGCGGGGTCGCAGAGACCGTCGAGCTCGGCCTCGTCGAGCGGCTTCAGTTCACAGATTCCGGCCAGGCGCACCAGTCCGAGCGCTTCGAGGCGGTGGATGTTCTCCAGGTGCCAGTGGCCGTGGCCACGGGCACCTGCGAGGACGACCGGCAGGGGGGCGGGGCGGGTCACGAGCCCTCCACGGGTAGGAAGTCGAAGGTGCAATCAGCGGTTTCGGGGTGGAGCTGGTGGTCCGGGCGGCCCGGTACCTCCACGCGGTCCCAGCCGGCGGCGTCGCACCCCGGGGCGGAGAACGACTCGTCGTACGCGGGGCCCGTCCGGCCCGGCCGGGAGTGCCAACTGCCGTTCAGCGAAAGGTGGGCGGCGTCCGAGGACGCGCACCAGGTGCGCGGGGGGAGCGTCCCGCGCGCGGGGCCGGGGCCTTCGACGGATGAGGGAGGCGGCTGGGCGGACATCGGTCTCCTAGATCATGGGCCGGGGAACAGGGTGTCCCTCGGGCGGAGACTTCGGCAAGGGTTTGGCTACGTTCCGTTCGAAGTGCGGTTGGCCGTCCGGTATTTCGGACAGTCGAGCCGGGTATCGGAGCTTCGCGGGGCCGGGGCCGCCCATTCCCTCCCCCTACCTCCGCCGCCCCCGGCTCGACCGTCCCCGTACCGCCGCCCCACGGCGCCCCGGGCCATTGTCAGTGCCTCCGTCTACGGTTCGATCATTGGAATTCGCCGTACGGACGGCGGATGCGCAGGGGAGGGGTCTGTCATGTCCCACGGTTCCGCCACGGTGTCGGCGACGTATCTGGAGCTGTCCCAGGAGGACGGCGCGGCGCACAAGTTCTACGAAGTGACGGTCGCCGGCCTGACCGTGAGCGTGCGGTACGGGCGGATCGGCGCCGAGGGGCAGATGCAGACGACGACGTTCGCCACGGCGGACAAGGCGCGCGCTGCCGCCGCGAAGAAGATCGGTGAGAAGGTCCGTAAGGGATATGCCCCGGCGGTCCCGGGGCAGCGCGCACCGCGCGCGGTCACCCGACGCCAGGTCTCCTCCGCCCCTTCCACCGCGCGTTCGGCTGCGCCCGTGCTGTGGCGGTTCCGCACCGGTTCGGCCGCGTTCGGGATCCATGTCGACGACGACCGCTGCTGGGTCGGAAATCAGCGTGGCGACGTGTACACCCTGGATCACGAGGGCGGCGTACTGGCCCGCTTCCGCCTGCCGGACGGGGTGAAGTGCCTGGTGGCCGACGACTTCTGGATCTACGCGGGCTGTGACGACGGCAAGGTGTACGACCTGTCGTCGAAGCTGCCGTTCGCGGCCTACGACATCGCGGCGGACGTCGACATCTTCTGGCTGGACATCCACGAGGGCGAGCTGAACGTCTCCGACCGCGACGGGCGGCTCACCGTCATCGACCACGAGGACGAGCACCAGTGGGCCCGCCGCAGCCAGGGCGAGCACGCCTGGATGGTCCGCGCCGACGACCGGGCCGTCTACCACGGCCACAGCAAGGGCGTCACTGCCTACGCCCCCGACGGCAGCGGGGAACTGTGGCACACGCGCACCAAGGGCGGGGTGCTGTTCGGCTGGCAGGACGGCGACGTGGTGTACGCGGGTACCGCGCACAAGGCCGTCCAGCGGCTGTCGAAGGCGACCGGCGCGATCGAGGCGACGTACACCTGCGACAGCGCCGTGTACTCGTGCGCGACCTCGCCCGGCGGGCGGTACGTGTTCGCCGGTGACGCGTCCTCGTCCGTCTACTGCTTCGACCAGGACGGCACCCGGCTGTGGAAGCTGGGCACGGGCGACGGCTCCGCGCTGTCCATGCAGTACCACGACGAACGGCTCTATCTGGTGACCACCGACGGCTCGCTGCTCTGCGTGGACGCGAGCGAGGCGGCGGTGGCGGCGGCCCAGCAGGGCACGGTGCCGGTGGCGCGGGACGTCAAGCTGGCGGCGGCCATGCCTGCCAGCGCGCCGGCCACGAACGCGGGCGCAGTGGCGACCGTGGCCCAGGCGCCCAGCGGGGCGATCGTCGTGGAGTGCGTCCAGGAGGCGGGCCGGGTGCGGGTGCACGTCGTGTCCGGGGGCTACGACCCTTCGCTGAACGTGCAGTTCCCGCGGGCGATCCGGGAGCCCGGAGCCCGCTATGTGGTGGACGCGCTGCACACGGCGGCCGGGGGTTTCTACCGGGTACGCGGAGACATCCAGCGACTGCTCTGACAGAGGCCGCCGCGAGGGCGGATGCGGGGGAGGGCCCCGGGTCCCGGCGCGGGCCGGCCCGAAGCAAGCAGGACGCCCGCAGAACTGAACTCCCTTTCCCCGCAGAAGAGTCGACGCGCATGGCCCCGCCCGGTGAGGGCATCCGGCCCTCACACGGAAAGGGGGCCTTGGATGAGCCCGGAGCTGGAGTTCTCACTGGCGCGCGGAGGGACGGACGACCCGTCCGACTGGGCGTGGATCGCCGCGATCTTCGTGCTCTATCTCCTGATCGGGTACGGGCTGGAGTACCGGTCGAAGAAGCGCAGGGGCGCCGCGCGCCCGGCGAAGGCGGCAGCGGAAGGCCTGTTCTCGGAACGCGAGGGCATGGACCCGGGGCAGCACTTCGTCAGCCGCATGGTGATGCTGTGCGGCGGGCTGGCGGCGGGACTCGCCGGGTTCCTCACCCGGAGCGCACCGACGGTGGTGCAGTTCCTGACCGTGGGCGTGGTGGCGGTACTCGGAATCTTCGCGTGGGCGTACTTCGACCACCGCACGGAGCCGCGCAAGGATCCCGGGGCCCAGCAGCCGGACCTGTACGCCTGAGCCGCTGCGGGGGTCTGCCGGATCCGGGGCAGGGGCGGGACGGCGTGCGACCTGGACACTCGGCGGCCTGTGGTGGGGCGCTTGTCCGGGTGCACCCGGCGTCCGCTCAAGTAGGTTGGGCTCTGCCCGACTTGGGCGCAGACCGGAGGACCGACATGACGCTTCCGCCAGGGCAACGTGCCCTCAAGGGATTTCCCAGGTTCGGCAAGGACCTGAAGAATCCGCCGCCGCCCGTCCCCGCCGACCCGGTGATCAAGCTGGTAGGTGCTCTGACGGAGGACGTCACGCTGTCGGTGGCGGACCTGGCGAAGCTGCCCCGGCGCGAGGTGCGGGCCGACTTCCACTGTGTGGCCGGGTGGTCGGCGACCGGACTGGTGTGGGAGGGAGTCGGGTTCCATGACTTCTACCGGGATGTGGTGCAACCGGCCCTGCGACCGGGGGCTGTGGTGAGCCACCTGGTGTTCGCGGGTGCTGACGGGGTACGGGCGATGGTGCTGCTGGAGGACGCGTTGGGTGAGGACGTGCTCCTCGCCGAGCGGCTCGGCGGGGAGCCGCTCACCGGTGAGCACGGCGCCCCGGTACGGCTCGTCAGTCCCTGGCAGTACGGGTACGTGAACATCAAGCACCTCTGCCGCATCGAGTTCCACGTCACCGCGCCTCCGCTCACCGACCGCTGGTCACCCCTGGCGGCGCACTCCCGGGCCCGGGTGTGGAAGGAGGAGCGGCACCGCCGGCTCCCCGGCCGGGTGGTGCGGCCGCTGTACCGGGTACTGGTCGCCGGGATCCGGGCAGCGAGTGCGCGGCAGGGGCGCAAACAGGGGTGAGGGCAATCGAAAGCATGCGTGCCAGGACGCACAGCCCTTGCCCAACAGGCCTCGAATCCCTGACCGGCGGTCACCACCCGCCCGCGTCCGGTCGCCGCTGACCCGATCATCGGCCTCCTGCGGTAACCGGTACCGGTAATCGCTAATCGGTAACAAGTAACAGGTCGGAACGTACCCCGCTGACCTGCGATTCTCCCGCGTTTGCGACGATGTGTGCTTCGCGCAATGTGCGCGAGGATCATGTGTGCATTGTGCATGCGGACGCAGGTGGGGGTTTTGTCCATGAGTCATCAGCAGCCGGACACCTACCGGGTGTACGACCAGCCCCCCGGTCCGCACGGGCTGCCACAGGACCAGGGTTCCCGCACACTCGGCCGACGCCGTGCACCGAGGAAGAGGCGGCGCCCGGTGTGGGTGGCGGCGGTCGCGGGGGCCGCTGTTGTGGCGGCGGGCTGCGGTGCGTGGCTGGTGCTGGGTGACGAGACGTACCGATTGGAGCGTCCGGCGCACGTGGACGGATTCAAGCGGGCGACCGGTGAGAAGTCCGCCTCCGCGCCCCTGGAGAACACCGAGAAGCTGATCGCGGCAGGTGTGAAGGGCGCGGTGAGCGGACCGCTGTCCACCTACTCCACGGCATCCGACCCCGACTCGGAAACCCCGGAGAAGGGCAGCGAGACGGTGACCATCAGCGGGTCCTGGGGAGAAGTGAAGGACCCCCGAGCCACTCTCGACGCGCTGATCGCGCAACACGAGACAGCGCAGCGCAACAGCGAGAAGGAGAGTGCCAAGAACTTCGAGGGCCCCTTCCGCATCGAGTTGACACCCGTGCGTGAGATGACGCCCGCCGGGCTCGAGGACGCTGTCATGAAGTGCCGGTTCGTCATCATGCACATCCCCCGGACTCCTGGGCTCCCCGAGGAGATGGGCGCCCCTCGCACCTACCGGATACCGCGCTGCGAGTGGGCCGACACAAGTACCGTGGGCAGTGCCGTCACGGGCAAGAACGACCGGGCGGCGGACGGCAACGCACACACCTTGGAGGAAACCGCGGCGCTCACCGCGAAGTTCCGCAAGGCGATGCGCACTCCGGTCAGCTAGCGGGAGTTACGTCGACGGGTGCGGACGTGCCCCCACTGCCGCCGCACCCACGGCACCTCCCGGCACAGCCCGCTGAACAAACCTGTGGGAGCGGGCAGCGGCCTTCTGCGATTCTGCTTGCCACATCCGCCGGAAACCGAAGCCTGCCCCGCCACCGTGAGTGGCCTCCGCTGCGTCCGGGGCCTCCGTGCGGCCGTTGGCCGTCGCGCATACGGGCGCACAGCGGGGTTGGGCCGTACGCCTTGCCGGGCTTCGACGACTTCTGGCGAAGCTCCACCGCTGAGCTGCCGGCGTCGGCCGGCCCGTTCCCCGGCGACTTCGGGGCACTGCGCTCGGACCCGCGGCTTTTCCCCCTGCCGGCACCGTCGGGCAGGATCGAGATCTTTTCCGGGGAGATCGACTCGTTCGGCTACGACGACTGCGCCGGGCATCCGAAGTGGTACGCGCCCGTCGAGTGGCTTCGTGCCGATCTGGCCGTCCGATTCCCGCTGCATCTGCTCTCGAATCAGCCCGCCTCACGCCTGCACAGCCAGTACGACAACGGCGGACACAGCCTGAGCTCAAAGATCCGCGGTCGCGAACCGGCAGCTGTCTCGCGGGTGCGGTCCTGGCGGACGACGTCATGCCAGGCGTCGTACAACTGTCCACGGGAGCGTGGTGGGATCCGGTCCAGCCGGGCCTGAGCGGAACAATGGACCGACACGGCAACCCGAACGTCCTCACGGCGGACCGGCCCTGCTCGCGCCTGTCCCAAGGACCGAGTGCTCTCAGCACACTGATCGACGTCGAGCGGTACGACGACCCCCTTCCTGACGTACTCGCCTTTACTCCGCCCCCTCTCGAACAGTGACACGCAGACCTCCCGCCCCGGCGAGCAGCTTTCTTGCACGCCATCGCCGAGCACGTCACAGGCCGACGCCGGAAGCCGAAAGGCTCCCCTCTCGCGATGTGCGCTTGCGTAATCACATGAATACTGTCCGCGTTCGTGACTGCACTTCAAGAACGCAAGTACGGCGTGGTTCCGGGGCGCCGACGTCGACGGCGACGGGTTCATCACCCAGGGGGACGTCCGGATGATGAGCGAGCGTTACATCGCAGCCCGTGGCGCGGCGCCGGACTCCGCGACAGCCCGCATGCTCGCCGAGGGGATGGACGGGTTCTGGACGAACGTGATCGCCCCGATGGATCAGGACGGTGACGGGAAGATCGATCTGGGCGAGATGACCGAAGGGTTCAGGCGGGCCGTGACCGACCGCGCCCAGTACCCGGAGCAGATCGAGCCGGTGACCAACTGCTTCTTCGACCTGGCCGATCTCAACGGAGACGGCAGGATCGACCAGGCGGAGTTCCAGCAGATGTACGACTCGGTCGCCGGGGTTCCCAGTGAGGACTGCGCCGCGGTCTTCGCCGCCCTGGACCGGGACGGCTCCGGTGCGCTGGACCGCGCCGAATTCCACCAGGCGGTTGCGGAGTTCTTCTACGGCGACGACCCGGACGCTCCTGCCAACCACCTGTTCGGCAAGTTCGCCGACTGACGCCCCCGGATACGGACACCGCATGCCCACGCCACCACTGGTGTGGGCATGCGCCGTGCGATCTCAACGGCCCTCAGGGCGCCGGGGTGAGGACGCTGCTTGCTCCGCCCCGGCCGGACGCGGGGGCGGAGCGGGGTCGTGGGGGGAACTCAGGCGGTGTGGGTGCGTCGGCGTCGCAGGAGCACGGCGGCGCCGCCCGTGACGGCGAGTGCCGCGCCGGAACCGCCGACGAGGAGCAGGGTGGAGGACGGGGCGTCGTCCGTGCTCATGGGCAGGGAGTAGCCGCTGGAGTAGCCCATGGTGTCGTACTCCGAGCCGGGCAGCTTGTCGGCATAACGGCTCTTGAGCAGTTTCTGGTAGTCGCTGAGCGACGCCGACGCCCGGCCGCCCAAGCCTTGCCGGGCCTGGTCGTTGAGCGGTGTGACGGTAGTGAGTTGGAGCTGGTACCAGCCGCGGATCTGCGGTTCGGCGAAGACCACGGTGCCGGGGGCGGCCTTGCCCGCGAACGCGGCGTCGCTGTCACCGTCGCGCACGGCCGCCAGGTGCCAGCCGCCGCCCTGGGTGGGGGCGAGCATGACGGTGGCGGTGCGGCCGTTGACGGTGGTGCTCAGCGAAGAGACCAGCTGCGTCAGCTTGACGGCGTGCGTGGGCAGCGGCGCCGCGGTGCCCGCGACGAAGGCGGGGGTGATCTCGTTCAGGGCCACGGGGTCCTTGATCGTGAAGGCCGGGAGGCCCTGGCACGGCTCGGCGGTATCGGGGATCGTCTGCGCCGCACCGCTTGGTCCGGTGGGCAGCGGAGTGCGCAGGAAGCGGCAGACGGTGTTGCGGACGTCGGCGGACTTCACCGCGTCGAGGGCGGCCCGGTAGTCCGGGATGTCCACGGGCAGAGGGTCCTTGACCGGGGCCGCGTGCCCCGGGCCGGCGGCGGACAGCAGTGCGGACGCGCTCAGGGCGATGACGGCGGAGAGGAGGGAGAAGCGGGACGTGGCCCGCTTGCCGAATGCGCGGGTACCGCGAGTGTCGGGCATGTCGCCTGCCTTAGCGGGAGATACCGATGCGGGAATGGGTCCACTTGGAGGAGCTGTTGCTCACGTAGTCGTTGTAGTTCCACCACGTGTACGTGGTGGTGTCCGGCCACGGGTCGGCCACGGCGATCGTGGTCTTCGCCGTGTCGAAGCCGTAGACCACGTTCATGTGGCCGCCGCCGGAGGCCCACCCGATGCGGGCGCCGATCGGACGGGCCGCCTTGACGTCGGAGTACACCTGGTTGAACGTGGCCGCGGCGTTCAGGCCGGAGCCGGTGTGGGCCATCCCGAGGCTGTGCCAGCCCTTGGCCATGTCGTCGAGGGTGGCGGGCTGGTTGTTGCAGCCGTAGTAGGGCTGCGCCCGGCTGCAGAAGTCCGTCTGGGTGGAGCCCAATCCGTGGAACTTGGCGATGGTCAGCCCGGAGGCGACCCAGCACCACTGGGTCTTCTCCTGCTTCAGCATGGTGATGTTGTCCTGGCCCGCTTCCGCGTGAGCGGTGCCGGTCGCAGCTGCGAGAGAACCCAAGGCGGCCAGCGCGAAAGCCGCTTTCGCTCTCCCGTACCTGAATCTGCCCATGTTCCTGCCTTCCCTGAAGGGTGCAACGCAACGAATGGGGTGATCAGGGAGGAATATGCCAGCATGTTACTCCTCGGCACACCCGACCTGCGGAGACGTACCCGTGCGGCCTAGTTGCGGGCATACCGGGCAGCAGTGGGTCCGCCCTGCCGGCCGTACCCGCTGACGCCCGCGGGGGTACGGCGGGCGGGGATGGTGGACGAGGAGGTGTTCCACGGGCCGTACCGGTCCGGCGTTCCCGGTGGGCTCCGGATCCGGCCCTCGCCCCACCGGTTCAGGCGTTGAACGACTACGACTTCGACTTCGACTTCGACTTCGACTACGACTACGACTACGACATCGGTCCGGACGCGGCGCGCTCCGTGGTGGTCGCCGAGCCGCCCCCGGCGGCGGGGAACCGGGCTGCGGTCTGCTGCAGGGCGAGCTCGCGCGCGACAGCCATGTCGCTGAACGGGATCAGTTCCTCCCGCACGGTCTGGTGCGGTTCGCTGCCCTTGCCCGCGAGGAGGACGATGTCGTCCGGCCCCGCAGCCGACAGCGCGAAAGCGATCGCCTCGCGCCGGTCCGCCAGCCGCTCGAACGGCGTGCCCGTCGAGGCGAGCCCGGGAGCGATCTCGTCCAGGATCGCCTCCGGGACCTCGTTACGAGGGTTGTCCGAGGTCAGGACGCACAGGTCCGAGTAGGTCCCGGCGATCCTTCCCATGTCGGCCCGCTTCGTGGTGTCCCGGTCGCCGCCGCAGCCGAACACGGTGATCACCCGGCCGCGCGAGTAGCCGCCGATGGTGGTCAGCACCTTCTCCAGGGAGTCGGGGGAGTGCGCGTAGTCCACGATCACCGAGGTGCCGTCCGGGGTCTCGAAGCGCTCGAACCGGCCGGGAACCGGCGGCATCTGGGCGAGCGCGGCGACCAGGGAGTCCAGGTCGTGGCCCAGGACATGGCAGGTGGCCAGGGCCGCGAGCGCGTTGGCGACGGAGTACCGGCCCGGGAACGGAATGGCGGCCGGGCGGGCGCGCCCGGCGTGGTGGAGGGTGAACCGCGTGCCGGATGCACTCACCACCAGGTCGGTGGCCCGGTAGTCCGCCGGATTGTCGAGGGCGTACGTGGTCACGGCGCCCGGCATCATCGCGGGGATCCCCGCCCCGACCGGATCGTCGGCGTTAACCACTGCGCGCCGGCACAGCCCCTGGAAGAGCCGGAGCTTGGCGTCCCGGTAGTTGGCCATCGTGCCGTGGTCGTCCAGGTGGTCCTGGGTCAGGTTGGTGAACACCCCGACGTCGATGAACGTACGGTCCACCCGGTGGGTCAGCAGTGCCATCGAGGTGGCTTCGAGCACCACGCTGGTGGCCGCGCGGTCGCGCATGTACCCCAGGAGGTACTGGAGATCGGGCGACTCGGGGGTGGTGAGCACCGAGGGCGGCATCGGGATCACCTCGTCGCCGATCCGGCTGCCCGACGTCCCGATGACTCCCACCTCGGCCGCTGCGGAGATCCGCAGCACGGACTCGACCATGTACGACACCGAGGTCTTGCCGTTGGTCCCGGTGATGGCCACCATGTCCATCTGCCGCCCCGGCTCGCCGTAGTACCGGGAGGCCACCACGGCGGCGGCCCGCCGGGCGTCCGGCACCCGCACGGTGCACCTGCTCGCGGGCCAGAGCGTCTCCGGGAGCGCGGGGTCGGCGCCCTCGACGAGGACGGCCGCCGCTCCGCGGGCGAACGCCGCCGGGATGGAGGCGGTCCCACCCTCCCGGTGACCGGGCACGGCGACGAAGACGGAACCGGGAGTGACCCGGTCGACGTCGAAGGTCGCACCCGCGGTGATCGACGTCGTACCCGGGTCGCCCTGGAGCACCTGGTGTTCCTGTCCGGCCAACAACTCGCTCAACTGCACAATGATCCCTTCGAAGTGGCACGGCCCGTTGAACGCGGTCGCAGCCGGGCGGCAGCACCGGCGGTGGCCGGACGCTGCTGTGGTGAGGCGGAGCCGGGCGCGGTGCTCGCCCGGGTCGGACCGGGCAGCTCACGACCCGGCAGAAAGGCCCGGCGACCGGGCGTGGTGGCGCGGCGCACCGCCACGGGCGCGCTCACGTGCTGATACAGGGCGAATCCGTCATCGGGCGCACGCAGTGGGACGTGCTGCCGGAGGGCCGTGGAAACCGGCCGGATCGTTCGCCGCTCCTTGAAGCTACAGCGAGTTCCGTGCAGTGGCCAACCGCCCTCGGTGCGGGGCGGCCATGAAACCCGCCAAGGAGGCCAGTTCGCTCGATGCCGGCGGGCGCGCCGCTACTGGGCTGACGCGGCCGGGCCCGACCGGGCCGTCTCCCAGCCTGCCGCGCACAGCGACTCGGCGACAGCGGCCGTGTAACAGGCGGAGGCGAGCCAATGCGTGGCAAAGCCGTCGCTGTCGACGGGCAGGAGGCGGCCGAAGTGGTCACGGTCGCGTGGGGCCGCCGCGCCGCACAGTGCGGTGAGGAGCCCCGCGGCCGTGGGAAGCCCCGAGCGGCGGATGCGACGGGATTCGGCGGTGACGTCGCCGAGCATGCCGAGGGCGGCGCGGCCCGCCAGAAGCGCCTGTTCCACGCGTCGCTCCAGCAGGTACAGCGGCGCATGCCCAGCGGCGTCCCCGGGCAGAGCCGGGGCCAGGTGCGCGGAGCCGGCCTGGTCCGGGAGGTCGGCCCGGCGCAGGCGGTCCAGGCCGAGGTCGACCGTGCCCTCGCCGGTGGGATGCGAGCAGGCGAGGAGCGCGAGCCGGGGGTGGGGCGCGGGCACCAGACGGCCAATGATCCTCAGCCGTGCTCCCGGTGCCGTGGCCAGCAGCATCAGGTTGTCGCGGTGGGCCAGCGCGGGTTCGTCGTCGGCGACGGTGAGCCGGACGGGAATGCCTCCCTCGCACCGCGCGAGCAGGGAGGTGCCGCCCGGCTCCCGTACGGCGCCCAGGAGTTCCACATCGAGGAACAGCAGGTCACTGCCGCCCGTGTCCAGGTGCGCGCGGCGGGAGGTGAACCGAAGGGCGCGGGCGGCCTGTTCGGACGGCGGCGTCTCCCACAGGGCGGCGAGCGGCGGCTCCGTCCACGCCGCGCCCCGGGCGGCGACGGCCTTGACACCCTTCCCCGCGCCCAGTCTGCCGTCCGGCGAGACCGTCGCCGCCGAGACCGCCAGACCCGCCCGGCCCAACTCCCGGTGGGTGAGCGCGGTGTCCCCCAGACGCACGGCCCGGTCGGCCACGCCCACGGCCCGTCCGACGCCGCCGGGGGCCACGTCGCCGACCGTGAACAGGCGGCCGTCGGTTCCGGCGACCCAGGTGCGGACGCCGCCGTGCCCCGAATCGGTGACCACAGGTTCGGTGAACAGGCCGTACAGGCGCAGCGAGCCGTCCGGACTGTACGGGCGGCGTGCGTGACCTCTGACGGCGGCCAGTTCCGCCCCGGACGCCGTCCTCACCCGGTGTGCGGTGCCCAGGAGTTCGGCCAGGGCGGTGACGAGGGCGGCGGTGCGGTAGGAGGCGTCCCCGGCGCGGGCCGCGCGCAGCAGCGTGACGACGGACAGCGCGGCGCCCGCGGCACGCGGCAGGTGCCGGAGCCGGGCGGTGTGCGCGGCACGCAGGAGCGCCGCCTGGGTGACGGCGCCCGCCCCGTCGACCCCGGACTCCAGGACGGCGGCGCCCGCCGCCCACAGGGCGTCGGCCGCGGCACACTCGGCGGGGCCCGCCGCCTCGGGGGAGGGGGCAGGGCCGGGGACCGAGGAGGAATCTTCCTCAGCGGCAGCACCGAGGGGCTCGTCGGCCGGCTGCGGAGCGGCCGCGGGGGCGGCGCAGGCGGCGGCCGCGCGGTGGACGCAGGCCGGGGCGAGGAGGCAGCCGCAGGTGAGGGCGTCCACCGTGGTCACCACGCCGCTCGGGGCGTGCAGGCGCAACTCGGTCTCCTCGTCGACCGCGATCGTCACCGTGTCCCCGTCGCGGTGCGTCGGGCGGCTGCCGAGCCTGGCGACCGCCGCGTCCAGCCGCTTGCGCAACCGGGGCGAGAGGTTCTCCACCAGCGCGGCCGTGACCTCCGGCGCAACGGCTGGCAACTGGGCGCTGCTCATGCGGTCTTCTCCCCTATCCAGCGGGCCAGTTCGAGTGGGCTGAGGGCCGCCACGGGCATCCCGGCGGCCACGAGCTGCCCGGCGACACCCGTCGAGTAGCGCGGCCGGCCGGCGTCGTCGAGACTCGCGCACCCGAGTACGTGGCACCCGGTGGACACCAGGGCGCGCACTTCGGCCAGCAGCCCGCCGAGCGGCGCGCCCTCCTCGAAGTCGCTGATGACGACGACGAGGGTGCGGCTGGGCACCGCGACCAGGCTGCGCGCGTGCCGCAGCCCGGCGGCGATGTGCGTACCCCCGCCGACGCTCACCTCCAGCAGGAGGGAGAGGGGATCGTGCACATGGCCGGTGAGGTCGACGACCTCCGTGGAGAAGGCCAGGAAGTGGGTGCTCAGGGTCGGCACCCCGACGAGCACGGACGCGGTCAGCGCGGACCAGATCGTGGATGCCTCCATGGACCCGGAGACGTCGGTGACCAGGATCAGACGCCAGTCGGCGGACCGACGGGCACGGCTGTGGAACACCGGCTTCTCGGGTATCACCCGGACCGTTCCCTCAGCGGTCCGGCGGGCGGTGGCGAGGTTGGCGCGCAGCGTGCGCGGCAGGTCGAGCCGGCCGCCGGGGCGGCGGGTGGGACGGGCCTGCATGGCGCCGGTGAGGGCGGGTCGCAGTCGGGTGGCGAGCTGCCGGGTCAGTTCGTCGACGAGGTGGCGGACCAGGGGTCTCAGCGCCGCGAGACGCGCTTCGGGGAGGCCGCCGGCGTACCGCAGGACCGTGCGGAGCAGTTCCACGGAAGGGGTGACGGCTACCGGATCGATGGCGGCGAGGACGTCCTGCCGGCCTGTCGCGGCTGCCGCGGCGAGGACCTCCTCGCGGATACCGGGGCCGAACAGCGCGGCCAGCTCCTCGGACCACTCGCGGACGCCGGGGAACGACGGTTCGCGGCCGCCGCGCCGACCGGAGCCGGGCAGGCCGGCACGGGATCCCTCGCCGTGCCCCGCACCGTAGAGCTCGTCCAGTGCGGTC
Source organism: Streptomyces sp. NPDC058663 (assembly GCF_042716745.1). NCBI lineage: Bacteria > Bacillati > Actinomycetota > Actinomycetes > Kitasatosporales > Streptomycetaceae > Streptomyces > Streptomyces sp. NPDC058663. The sequence continues at coordinate 36,950 of NZ_JBHXRV010000029.1, read as the reverse complement.
GCCAGGCGGGCGGCACCGGCCGGCAGCCGGTCGGGACGGCGGCCCAGCACGAGCCGCCACCGGTCGGCGGGCGCGAGGGTCCGCCCGGGGGCGGCCCCTGTGTCGGGGCGGCTCGCGACCGCGTGGCCGGGCAGCGGTGGGAACCCGTCGTCGTACGCGGGGGACGGGACCGGCAGGCCGAGGGCGCCCAGGAGTGCGCGGGCCGCGAGGTCGGCGGCCGTGCGGCGGGCCAGGTCGGCGGGGTCGTCCGCGTCGTGGGTGTCCACCCGCTCGCCCAGCCGCTCCTCGACGGTGTCGAGGAGCCGGTCCCGGGCGGCCGGGCTCAGGGTGTCGAAGCCACCGCGCAGGGCGGGCAGCCGGGCCAGGAACGCGGTGTCGTCCAGCTCGACAACCCGGTGCAGCAACGGGTCCAGGGCATTGATGCCGACGGCGAGAAGTGGGCCCGCCACGGTCAGGACGCCGGTGAGGCGGGCGGTGAGCGCGGTCCGGGAGGCGCCGTCCACGGCTCCGTCCACCCAGGAGGCGACGCGCTCCCCGAAGGCCCCGGCGTCGACCTGGCCCGCGAGAACCCGGACCGCTCCGGCGGCCGCGGCGATCAACGGGGTGCCGTCGGCTGCCAGCCGGGTGAGCGCGCCGGTGAGCCGGATGCCGCCCAACCGGTCGGCGCGCTGTGCCAGTTCGAGCAGCGCGCGGGCGTCCTCCGGATCGTCGGAACCGGTCAGGCCGGCCACCTGACGGACCGCGGCCGAGGTCAGGAGTTCGGCCGCGTGCGCGGTGCGGGCGGCCCGGGCGGAAGCGGTGACGTCAGGGACCGAAGGGCTGTCGGGCGCGCTCAGGCCGGGCAGGTGGCCGGCGTCGATGCGGTCCAGCAGATCGAGCCCGGCCAGGAGTTCGGGAAGGGTGCCGCTCGCCGGGAGTACGGCCGCGAGTTCCGTCAGCCGTTCCTCGGCGAGGGAGGGGAGTCCGCACTCGGCGGCCTCCGTGAGGCCGTTGACGACCTGGGCGGCCGTCGGACCGCCGTCCGCGCGCTCGGCCGCGTGCCGCTGCCGCAGCACGCCCTCGGCCGCCTGGGCCGGGGTGACGCCGCGGGCCCCGGCAGCGGTGAGCATTGCCGCCGTCGCCGGGGTCCACCGCACCTGCCAGCGCGTCGTGAGGCCTTCGGTGCCGGCCGCGCCGGTCACCTCCTGCTCCTGCGCGTAGGGGATGCCGCACACCGTCAGCCTGCGCAGCAGCAGTTCGCGCCGCCGGTCCAGGGCGGAACGCGCCGGGTCGAGCCGCAGGTCGCGCGGCGTCTTCTCGTACGCGTCCTGCGGGCCGGGAAGGGAGAGCGCCGCGGTCTCCGCCTCGACGGCGGGGCCCAGTCCGCCGCGCGGCGCGGCAGGCGCGGGCCGTCCCGTACGCCCGCCGACGAGCACCTGTTCGAGGGCCCGGGCGACGGCGCGGCCCGTGCCGTACGTCTCGCCGCGTCCCAGCACCGTCTGTACGGCTTCCAGGAACTCGCCGCGGCCCGGGGCGGGCAGATCGCGCAGGCGGGCCAGGTCGCCCGCCACCCGGACGACCTCACGGGCGTCCGCCGGGCCGTAGGGGTGGCCCTGTGCGCGCAGGGCGGCGCAGACGCGGACCGCGCTGCGGATCAGCGCCTCGTGCAGTGCGGCGGGGTCTCCGGCGGCGTCCAGGACGGTGTGCTGCCACTCCGGGTCCCGGATGCCGGCCGGGTAACCGGACCGGGAGTCGAGCAGGGGGTACGTGTAGGGAACCAGGGACACGGTGCACGCGGTCGCCGACACAGCGGGGCCGTGCGCGTGGCCTTCTGCGTCCGGCACGTCCGGCGCGGCGGGTACTTCCGGCACACCCGGAACACCTGGTACGTCCGGCGCATCCGGAACACCTGGTACGTCCGGCGCATCCGGAACACCTGGTACGTCCGGCGCGGCGGGTACCTCCGGCGCATCCGCAGCGCCTGGTACGTCCGGCGCGACGGGAACACCCGGCACGTCCGACGTCTCGTGCAGTGCCTGTACGGAGTCCCTCCGGGCCCCCGCGGTGCAGGCCAGCAGCGCCGGTGTGTGGAAGGCTCCTACCACCACGGCGGGACGCCGCCCGTTCGTCAGGGCCTCGGTGACATGTCCGCGCATGCACGCCTCGCGCGCCAGGTCCGTGCCCCGCACCCCGCCCCGCGCCTCGGCCTCGTACCGCAGCGCCCAACCGGTGAGCAGGGCGGCGCGGCGGAGCGCCTCGGGAGTCGAACCGGGCGCACCGGCTTCCACCAGCCGGTCCCACAGATCGTCGCCGTCCCGGCCGGTGAGCCTCGACCGGAGCGCGTCGGACAGCCCGTACCCCGTCCCCGGCACGGGCGCGGAGTCGGCGCCCGGGGCCGGAGCGGGGCCAGGAGCGTCCGGGCCTCCCCGCGCCCACGCCCGGTCGGCCAGCGGCAGATCGCAGGCCACGGCGGGGATCCCGTTCCTCGCCGCCCAGCGCAGGGCGACCATTTCCGGCGAGAAATCCGCGAACGGGTAGAAGGCTGGCCCCCGTTCGCCTGCTGCGCCGGGCCCGTCGGCGGGCACGGCGGCCAGAGCCACCGGGGCCTCGGTCTCCTCGTGGGCGAGCCACCCCAGCCAGGGCTGGAACTCGGCGGGCAGTTCGACGAGGAGGATGTCGGGGGCCGCCGCGTCCAGCAGCGCCGGGAGGGCGGCCGCCAGCGAGGGCGCGTGGTGGCGCACTCCGATCAGGAACGGCGACCCGGGCCCGGCCGCCGCGAGTGCCGCCACCGCGGCCTCCGGGGTGTCGGGCGGCCCGGCCACCCGAGCCCGCGCCGGTGAAACGGCCTGCGCACCGGTGGTGGCCGGCGTACTGGTGGTGGCTGGCGTACGGGTGGTGGACGACGCACCAGCGCGGGACGACACCCCGGTCGCGGGTCGCTCCCCGGTCGCGGGTCGCTCCTCGGCCGTGGCCGGCTCCCCAGCCATGGGCAGCGCCTCGGCGACGGAACGCGGCGCGGGGGTGTTCGGCTCGCTCATCGTTCAGTTCTCCAGCACCGCGCGCAGGTCCCACAGAGCACGCCAGGTGGCCGACCCCTGTTCCGCGCGCCTGCGCACCGGCCCGTCCCAGTACCCCAGCAGCCGTACCGCGTCGGCGGGGTCGTCCTTGCGCACGACACCGAGCAGATGGCCGGGCAGGAGGGAGAGCACGTCCCGGTCACCGGGGAAGTAGGCGGCGGCCAGGCCCAGCGAGCCCGCGACGGAGACCGCCTCCGCCGTACTCATCACCGTGGAGGGACGCTCCACCTCCCAGCCCTCCACGGAGCGGCCCTCGCGCAGGTCCCGGAAGGCGGTGACGAGGGCTTCCAGGATCGCGTCGTCCACCTGGTAGGCGGCTCCGACGCGTTCCACGGCCGCCCGCGACTGCCGCCGTACGAGGGCGACCTCGGCGTCCACGTCCCCGATGGGGCCGACCGTCTCGAAGTTGAAGCGGCGCTTCAGTGCGGCGGACATCTCCGAGACGCCCTTGTCCCGCAGGTTGGCGGTGGCGATGAGGGTGAAGCCGGGGGCCGCGTGCACCTGTGCGCTCTCGTCGCCCGCGAGTTCGGGGACCGCGATCCGCCGCTCGGAGAGCAGCGACACGAGGGCGTCCTGGACCTCCGGGAGGCAGCGCGTGACCTCCTCGACGCGGGCAACGGCCCCCCGCGTCATGGCGGTGAGCACCGGGGAGGGCACCAGGGCCTGCTCGGTGGGGCCCTGGGCGAGCAGCAGCGCGTAGTTCCAGCCGTACTTGAGCTGGTCCTCGGTGGTCCCCGCGGTGCCCTGCACGGTGAGCGCGCTGGTCCCGCAGACGGCCGCCGCGAGCAGCTCGGAGAGCATGGACTTGGCGGTGCCGGGCTCCCCCACGAGCAGGAGTCCGCGCTCACCGGCGAGGGTGACCACGCACCGTTCCACCAGGGCGCGTTCACCGACGAACTTCTGCTCGATCACCAGGCGCCGCGGCACCCCGGCCCCGGCCTCGGCACCCTTCGGCAGGCTCACCGCCTCGCCCGCGCTGCCCATCACGAACGTGACGACGGCGCGCGGCGTGAGCAGCCAGCCGGACGGCCGGGGCCCGGAGTCGTGGGCGGCGAGAAAGGCCAGCTCGGTGGCGTACCGGTCCTCGGGCAGGGTGACCTGACGGTGCTCCGGGCCGGGCTTTGCCGCCGGGTCCGGGGCACCACTCGTGGCGGTGTCCGGAATGATCGTGGTGTCGTTCGTCATCGGCGGCGGCCCTTCCGGGGTGTGCGGGTGTCCAGTTCTTCGAAGGCGGGGGCGTCGCCGCCGCGCACCCGTGCCCAGGCCGCTGCGTACAGCGCGGGCACGGGGAGGTGGGGCAGGGTCCGGCCGGATCCTGCCACGGGGTACAGGCGTTCCTTCCAGGTCTCCAGCGGCAGTGCGGGAGCACTGCGTTCCAGCCAGCCGCACGGGAGGAACAGGCTGCGGCCCGCGCGGGAGCGCTTCGCTTCCACGACGAGGCCGGTGGCGGCGAGTTCCGCCCGCGCCTTCTTGACGCGGGCCGGCTTCCACTCGGTCCAGCGGACGCAGTTGCGGTCCGTCGGGTCGGGCAGGGCGAGCAGCATCAAGTAGAGAGCGGCGGCGTCCGCGCTCAGGCCGAGGGCTTCGGCGGCCTCGGCCACCAGGTCGGGAACCGCACGGGTCGGGTCCTGGGCCGGGTGGTACGGGGAGCCGTCGGGGACGCCGTCCGAGGCCAGCGCCCCGGCCTCCTCGCCCAGCAGTGCGCGCAGGGCGAGCAGATCACCGGTGCCGTGCGGGCCCACTGTGCCCTCGATGAGGCCGAACGCCGGGTCGTCGGGGCCTGCCAGGCCCGCGGGGCGGATCAGCAGCCTCTCGTGGTTCCCGTGGCCGGGGGCCAGGAGCAGCGCCGTGCCTGCCCGGACCAGTCCGTCGGAGTCCGTGCCGCCGGACTCGGGGACCCCGTACGCGGCGCGGATGGCGGGGCCGATCGCCTCTCCCGACTCGGTCCGCTCCAGGCCGAGTTCCAGCACCAGGCGCGGATCCGCGAGACGGTCGCGCAGGGCCGTGAGCCCGACGGGCAGGTGCGCCCTCAGCGGGTGCCCGTACGGCAGCGTGTAGGCGAGGGTGCGCAGGGCGGTCAGGGCCGAGGAGAGCGTGCCACGCGCGCCCACCCGGCGCAGCACCGGGCGACCCGTGCCGTCGGGAACATCGGTGCCGTGGGCGAGCCAGGGCCGGGTGCCCGCGTTGAGGAGCAGGTCGACGGCGGACGAATCGGTGCCCGACAGGTCGAGGTCCAGTTCCTCGGGAACGCGGACGAGCGAGGCCAGGCGGTCCTGCCAGATCTCGGCGGCGGCCGGGACGTCGGGACCCGTGGACCACAGCTCGGCCGGATCCGCGGGCAGCAGTGCCTGCTGCAGGGCGTGCCGGTCGTCCCGGGGCAGGGCGCCCAACCTCGCTTGCGCGGCCTCGAAGACACGGGTCTTCACCCCGAGCAGGGCGAGCGCCTCGGCGCCGGGCTCCGCCACCGCTGCCGACAGCAGGGCGGCGGACTGGAGAGGCCCGATCCCGGTGGCCGTGTGGAACGCCTCGACGGCTTCTGGGCGCCACGGCGCCGGGCCCTGTTCCCGTACCAGTGCGACGAGCCGGGTGAGCCTGTCGCGGGCCATGCCCTGCCCGAGCAGGCGCTCGCGGTCCAGGGTGAAGCCGGGTACGGGGCCGAAGGCGCCGGTCGGGTCGTGGTCCAGGGCGAGCCAGCGTGCCGCGTCGTTGCGGTCGTTCCAGCCGCGGTGGGCGATGACCACGACCGTACGGGCGCCCCTGCGCAGTACCTGGCCGAGGCGCTGCACGGTGTCGTGGTGTCTCGAACCGGTGGTTCCGGCGCCGAGCGGCTCGACGAGTTCCACCTGCCGGACTGTGCCGGCCGGGTCGGCCAGCGGGCCCGCGGCGAGGGTTTCCAACAGCACGAGGAGCCCGGCGCGGTACTCGGGGGAGGTGATCTCCGAGGCGGCCCGGTAGGCCAGTTGGGGCAGCTTGTCGAGAAGCGACGTCCAGGTCAGGGAGTCGCCGGGCACGGTGCACTCGTCCCGCTGCCAGCCGTCGACGGAGGTGAACGGAACCTTGGACGGGAGGGGCGGGCCGAACGCCGGCTCGCCGCCGAAGACGTGGTTGACGGCGAGGATCTGCCGGATCGTGGTCCAGCGGCTTTCCCCTCCCCACCAGCCGCCGTGGATCCGCTCGGAGTTCCAGGCGGTGGCGTCGCGCAGGGTCGAGTCGTCGGCGTGCTCGGGCTCGTGGTCGAAGAACATGCCCTGGGTACGCGCGGCGTTCCGGGGAGTGGCCGGCTGCGCGGGCTTCGGCGGTTCCAGATACCGGGCGGCTGCGGCGGCCCGCTCCACCGCGTTCCTGACGAGCCCGGCGACGCCCGCGACGAGCCGTACGTCGGTCACCTCGGGCAGCACCAGGGACACGGCCTCCTCGCTCATCTCCCGAGCCGAGGGCCCGGTGTACTCCTCGGCGGCCCTGAAGGCCTCAAGGTGGCGGGCGACCGCGGCGGCGACCTCCTCGAACAGCTTCCCCGCCCGGGAGTCCGTCAGGTTCCGCAGCGCGGCGGAGCCCCGCTCGTCCCTCGGGCGCAGGGCGTGCCAGTAGGCGAGCGGAGGCACGTACGGAGTGCCCGCCGTGTCGTTGCCGCCGCGGGAGTCGGTGGAGACGGACCACAGGCTGCCACCGGTGCCGTCGGTGTCCGCCGGGTGCGCTTCGACGGCCCGGTGGTTCAGGGCCAGGAGCGGCCGTGCTCCGCCGGGCAGGGCGAGGGCGCCGAGCGGCACCCGCGCGCCGCCGTCGGGCAGCGGGTGCGGCAGGGCGACCGTGCGGCCGTCGGGGGTGCCGGCGACGATCCGGTGCCCGTCGGCGGGGCCGGCCGCACCGGGGTCGGTGACCGTACGGCGGACCCAGCGGCCCAGGACCGTGCCGTCCGTGCCGAACGGTGTGCTCTCCAGGCCGGCCTGGAGGGGCAGCACCTGGCAGTGCTCGGCGAGCAGCCGGGTGCCGTCGCGCACCGCGGAGCGGAGGAAGGAGGGAAGGGAGGCCCGGCCGTGCGTACCGGTGGCCGGGTCGTACTCCAGCCACACCCGCTGGGTGCCCTGGTGGCCCTCCCGCCAGAAACCGGTGCCGTCGGAGATGACGGCGCGCTCGGGCGGAAGGGAGGTGTCGCCCGCGTGGAGGGCCTTGCCTCCGGTGGCGCGGCCGCCCCCGGGCAGCGGCAGGCAGACCTCGTCCAGGGCACCGGAGCCGCCCCAGTGGAGGTTCTGCTCGCCGCCGACGGTGAACACCTCGGCGGGGCGGTGCGACCAGTAGCCGCGCTGCTTGCCGTCCTCCCACCAGCTGACCAGCAGTTCTCCGTCGACGTAGCGGAAGGCGAAGGTCCGCCAGGGGTCGACGGTGGTGGGCTGCCGCAGGGTGTGCCGCAGCAGCACGCCCTGGGGGCCGACGACGACGGCCCGTTCGAGGGTGTTCAGGATCAGCGCGGGCCAGGCGCCGGTGACACCGACACTCTCCGACCGCCTGTGCCGCTGACGCGTGGCGGAGGACCGGGCGACCTCGGCGGCAAGTTCGGCGTAGGTCTCGTCGAGCGCGGGCCACCCCACTTCGTCGAGGACGCCGGTACGCAGAGTGGACGCGAGCAGGGGCACGACGTCGTGGCCGTTGAGGAGTCGCACGGCCTGCGGGGCGACGTCGGCGACCACGGAGCGGAACGCCGAGAGCCGGTTCAGCGCGGTGCGGAGCCCGGGAAGCCCGCGCGCGGCCCTGTACTCCTCGGCGCGTGCCGTGAGCCACTCCCTGAGGATCTCCGAGAGCACGGGGTGTGCCGCGAGTTTCGCCAGGACTCCCTCGCCCGGCCGCTGACCGCGCTGCTCACCGAGGCCGCCGACGTTCCGGCTCAGAAGCGCGCGGAAGACGGGCCGTTCGGCGACGGCGGTGAGGTCCCGTGCGCCGGGCGCGGTGTCGGTGAGCCACGAACCGACCGGAAGGGCGGGCGGCTGTGCGGTGTCGCTGTCGTGCTCCTCCGGCTCGGCGACGGGGATGCCCGAGGCCAGGCAGAGGTCGAGGAGGTCCAGGTCGGCGTTGCGCTGCCAGCGGCCGTGGAACAGCTCGACGGGAATGCCGTCGGCACGCAGCCGCTCCGCCATCCTGGCGGCCAGGTCCAGGGTCTGCCGGCTGCGGTCCGGGGTGGCCCGGTTGCGTCGGCGGTGCGCCTCCCAGCGGGCGAGCCAATCCGCCGGGGAGACCGAGGGGACCGAGGGGGCAGGATGGGCCCCCGGGGCCGGGTGAGCAGGGCGCGAGGCGTCCGGGAGGGCCGTCAGCAGGTCTTCCGCACCGCACTCGGCCAGGAGTGCCAGCCATGCGGAATCGCCGTCCGTGTCCCGGCCGCCCTCGCCGAAGCTCTCCGGGAAGAAGCCGAGGAGCCGGGCCCGTACGGCCGCGTCCCGCTGGGCGAGGGTGACGAGCGCGGAGCGGTAGGCCGCCCAGAACGAGGCGGGGGCGCGGACGACTCCCGGAGACCCGATCAGATCGGCCACCAGCTCGCGTTCGGCACTCTCGCGGTCCAGCCCGGCAGCCTTGACCAGCGCGCGCACGTCCTGCGGCAGTGCCGCGTACGGCGGCATGCCGGCCGCGCAGCGCTCGACCAGCAGACGGCGGAACTGCACCCATGCGTCCGCCGGTTCGAGCCGGACCGCCAGGTCGCGTACGTACTGCCGCAGCGCCTTGACGGTCAGCGCGCCGGCGAAGGCGAACTCCAGGAAGACGGCCCGCTGCCGGTCCTCGTCCACGGTCAGGCCGTGCACCCGCTCGGCCTCGCGGGCCCTGCCGAAGAAGGAGGCGGCGTAGGTGGTGTTCTCGGCCTGGAGGAAAAGGCGGGCCACCTGCTCGAAGTAGGTGGGGAGGAAGTGGGGCACGGCCCGGCCGAGGCGGGTGCCCAGAGCGTCGAAGCCCTCCTTGGCCGCTCCGGCGCGGGTCCTGGCCTGCCGGCCCAGCCGTTCGATGTCCTTGACCAGGGCCAGGGCGTGGTGCCCGTTGGCCGGGTCGTTGACCAGGGCCCAGGCCGGGAAGCCCAGCGTCTCGCGGCGCACCTGGCCCACGACGGGGGCCTCGGCGGTCCGGGCAAGACCCAGGAACTCCAGGGCCAGGTCCTCGGCCTCGCCGAGCGTGCCGGGCACGAGCCGGACCACACGCCGGTCGCCGAGGGCGGTGTGCGTGGAGGCGCGGGCGGTCAGCGCGTCGGCGTCGTCCCGGTCGGTGGTCCCGGCCGGGAGGATCGCGCCCGCGTCCAGCAGGGCCGCCGCGCGGACCCCGGCAGCGGGGGCCGCGGCGTTCTCGCCCGGGGCCTGCGCGGCAAGCTCCGTGGCCTGCGCGGGGAGGAACGTCGCACCCGTTCCTGCCGTGTTCGTGGGGATGTTCGTCGTCGTGGTGCTCATGCCGCCCGCTCCTCGTCCTCAACGTCGCGGCCCGCGTAGAGCGCCGCCGCCATGCGCATGCCCTCGGACCACGCGACGGGGCCCACCTCGGCGGCCGTCAGCGCGCGCCCCGCGGGGTCGGTCCAGCCCAGCGGGCCCGTCTCGGTGTCGTACTCGCCGTACCCGTCGTTCTCGCCGATCCAGATGCGCGCCTCGACGCTCACGCCGTCCTCGACGACCGGGCAGACCGCGTACCCGCCGCGCGACCGGTACCCGAGTTGGGTGACGCGGCCGTGCAGGAAGCGCAGTTGCTTGAACACGCCGCCGGCGTAGGTGTCCACGGAGGTGGTGTCAGGGGCGAGGTCCGGCGGGCGGCGCCACACCTCACGGAACAGCTGCTCGACGTTCTGGCCCACGCCCAGCTCGACGGCGAAGTCCCGCAGCTCGTCCAGGTCGTCGAGGAGAACCGGGTGGGGCACGCTGACGACGTCCGGGGTGATGCGGACCGTGTCGCCGTCCAGGTCGACGAGACCGAGTCCGCGGCCGGGGTCGACATCGCGCAGAAACCCGGCGACCCCGCCGTCCGCGCCGGTGACCACGACATCCCGCAGGGCCGCCTGCCACGCCGGGTCCGGCCAGACCCTGGCGAGCACGGCCGTCGGGACGGGCAGCGAACGCACCATCCACTGCTCGACGTCGGTCAGGCACTGGCGTTCGTGCCGCTCCAGCCACTCGGTCAGCTGCCGGAGTCCGACGACCGCGGGGTCGTCCTTCAACTTGGCCGGGACGGTCTTCAGCCGTCGGCCCTTTCCGTTGCGGCAGACCACCTTGCCCGCCTCCAGGGCGACTTCGTAGTCGCCCGCAGGAACCCACCCCATGCGCTGTTCTCCCCGATGTCGCGTACGGCCGCCGAACCGGCGGCACGCTGATGAAACCCGACGACGGCAACGCACCGTGACGAGTGGAAGAGACTCTAGGGGGCACCTCTGACAATGCGTATGGACACCCTCCGCTTCGGCGGTCGGGCACCCTCGCAGACCGGACGAGGCGGCCCCGGCCACCACGTCCGACGGAGCGAGTGCGCTCGGCGCCGCCTCCGGCCGCCGCGCGCACAGCGACCGGCTGGGGCGTGACAGGGCGAGCCGCAGGACAGGCCCAGGCCGCTCCCGCAGGGGCCTCCTACTGCTTCCACCCCGACGGCTGAGCGGGGTCGAGCAACCGCAACCGGGCCAGCACCGCGGGATCCTGCGCGTCGAGCCAGTCGGTCAGTTCGCGGAAGGAGACACAGCGCACTCCCTCGCGGGGGCAGACGTCCTTCATCACGTCCTCGACGGCATCCATGTAGATCCCGCCGTTCCAGTCCTCGAAGTGGTTCCCGACGAACATCGGCGCCCTGCTGCCGTGGAACACCCGCTGGAAGCCCGCGAGATAGGCGTCCCTGGCCTGCTTCCGCCACTCCTGGTACCTCGCCGGGTCCCCCTCGGTGCTCCCCTTCGACTGGTTGTAAAGGAAGTTGAAGTCCATGGAGAGCACCTGGAACTGCTTCTGGGGGAAGGGCAGCAGTTGCAGCGGAAGGTCCCAGACGCCGTCCTTCTTGGCAGGCCAGATCTGGAAGTCACCCGCGGAGCTGGCGTCGTAGCGCCAGCCGAACGGCTTGGTCGCCGGTATGAGCGTCTTCTGCCCCTCCAGGCAGGGCGCCCTTCCGCCCACGACCTCACGGGTGGGGTCGAAGGGCAGCGGATCGAGATCCTTCATGCCCGTGTTCGTCTTCCAGTTCTGTACGAAGGAGTAGAACTGGTCGATCTCCGACGTCCACTCCGCCGCACTCCAGTCACCGCCGCCCTTCTTGCCGCAGAAGTGCCCGTTGAAGTGCGACCCGATCTCGTTCCCCTCCTTCCAGGCCCCGCCGAGCTGCTCCAGCGTCATACGGATGTGTTCGTCCGTCGGGTACGAGATCGCCGCCGCTCCGGTCTTGTGCTGCGGCGGCAGATACAGGTCCTTCTTCTCCTTCGGCAGCAGATAGATACCGGTGAGGAAGAACGTCATGTGCGCCTTGCTCTCCTTCGCCACGCGCCGGAAGCGGGAGAACAGCCGGTCGTCGCTCTCGAGCGCGCCGTCCCAGGAGAACACCACGAACTGGGGCGGTTTCTCTCCCGGCTTGAGCCGCTCCGCCTTCAACTGGCCCGGCTGCGGACCGGTGTAGGAGGTGGAACCGTCTCCCAGCACCCGCACCTGCCCGTCCCACTTCTCCTCCTTGCGCTTCCCGGCGCCCGGCGGCTTCTTCGCGGTGGGCTTCGGCGCGGCGGCGGTCGCCCTCGGTCCGGCCGCGGTGTTGCCGGCGTCGTTCGACGGGTCGTCCGAGGCCGAGACGGCGAGCGCGGTGGAGAGCGAGGCGACGAGCACCGTGGCGACACCGATACCGATGGCGGGCCTGGTACGGATCCGAGCGCGCAGCGTGGCCGACTTCTTCCAGATCATCGCGACTGCTCCAGACAAGGGGGGGAGGGCGGGGGTGAAGGCTTCACGGTGCGCGTCACCGTCGCAGGGCGGCCGTGTACCGGTCCCAGATCTCGGCCGGCATCTTCCCGGCTGCCGCCGGATTCCGGCCCAGCGCCTTCAGAGGCAGGGGAGCGAGGCTCTTGGCGAGGTCCATGCGGTAGACGACGACCGCCGTGGAAGCCTCCTTGGTGGAGCCGACGTACCAGCGCGCGGTGTCGTCGGAGGTGGTGCCCGACTTGCCGGCGAAGTCGTCGCCGGTACGGGTGAGCGCCTCGGTCACCTGACCCGCCACGTCTTTGCTCAGGGCCCGGGCCGCACGCGGGCGTGGCAGCGGCACCGGCTCGCCGTTGCGCGTGATCTTCCCTACCGAATACGGGTCCGTGTGCATGCCACCGCCCGCGAACACGCCGTAGGCACCGGCCATGCGGATGGCGCTGGGGGTGGAGTTGCCCAGCGAGAAGGCGGGCACGGGCGGGCCGAAGTTGGAGGCGAGCATCCCGGACTTCTCGGCGGTCTCCCGCACCACGTCGAGCCCGGTGTCCATGCCGAGCTGGAGGAAGGGGGTGTTCACGCCTCGTGCCACGGCCTCCCGAAGGGACAGGTGCCCGTAGGAAAGGCCGCCGTCGTTCTGGCCCTTGACCATCTTGCCGCCCCGGTCCCAGTAGGGACCCTCCGGGGTCATCAGCGGCACATCGTTGTTTGCGTCGTACACGGTCGAGGGGGAGACGGGAGTGCGAGGGCCGGTGCGCTCGCGCTGGACGCCGTGTTCCAGTGCGGCCGCGTAGACGAAGGGAGTAAAGGCCGAACCCGCGGGGACCGTGGCCGTGTTGGACTCGTTGAAGGCCTGCCGCTGGAAATCGGGGCCGCCGTACACGGCGAGTATGCGCCCGTCGGAGGCGACCGTGGCGGCCCCGAACTTCGCGTGCCGGTCGGCGGCCCGGGTCTTGGGGTCCAGGGCGTCGCGCGACTTCTTGACCGCCGCGGTGAGGGCTGCCGTCCTCGGCTTCTCGAAGGTCGTGTAGATCTGGTAGCCGCCGAGGTCGAAGGCGGCGTCGGGGATCTTCCCCGCGCGCTTCGCGTACGACTCCGCGAGAGCCAGCAGATAGCCGTCCTGACCACTGGCGCTGGTCGCCCTGGGGGCTGCCCGGGGCTCGGGGAACGCCGTGTACCGCGCCCGTTCGCTCCGGCTCAGCCTGCCGACGTCCACCATGCGGTCCAGCGTCCACTTCCAGCGGTCGACGGCACGCTTGCGGTTGGCGGGGCCGAGGGTGGGATCGTAGAGGGCCGCGCCCTTGAGCATGGCGGCCAGGAACGCGCCCTCGCTGGCGTTGAGCTGGGTGACCTCTTTGCCGTAGTACGCCTGGGCGGCACGCTGGAGGCCGTACGAACCACGCCCGAACCAACTGGTGTTGAGGTAGTCCTCCAGGATCTGGTCCTTGCTCCGGTGCCGGTCGAGCTTGATCGCCATGAGCATCTCGGTGAACTTGCGCGAGAAGGAGCGGTCCTGGGAGAGGTAGACGTTCTTCACGTACTGCTGCGTGATGGTGGAGCCGCCCTGGGTGTCCCCGCCGCTGACCGTCTGCCAGAACGCACGGGTGACTCCCTGGAGCGAGACGCCGGGATCCGAGTAGAAGCCGTGGTTCTCGGCAGCCAGCACCGCCCCGCGCACGTGCTGGGGAACCTTCTCCAGGGGCATCTCCTGGCGGCTCACCCAACCGGTTCGCGCCATGCGTGTGCCGTCCGCCCAGTAGTAGACGTTGTCCTGCTGGGTGGCGAAGGCGTTGAGGTCGTCGGGTATGTCCGTGCGGGCGTACGCGATGAGGACGGTCGCCGTCAGCAGACCGACGAACGCTGCGGCCGAGCCCAGTACTTGGCGCCACGAGGGCACCCAGCGCCGCCAGCCGTGCCGACCGGGCCGGGGATAGTCCGGTCTCCTGGGGAGCCGCAGCCCCATGGACCGCTTCCTGGTCCGCTTCCTCCTGCCCCGCCCGGTGGTCAGTACCGCACGCGCGGCCTGCGTTGCCCTGTTGAACCTGTCGTGCTTGGTCATTCCCGTCCTGCTGCTAGCGATTCCAGGCCGAAGCGTCACGGAGGGTCATTTCGTGAAGTCACGTAAAGATAACAGGCACGTGCCGCGGCCCCCCCTCACGCACCAGATCGTGAACGACCGCCAGGAGACCGGGATTTCCACGCACCCGGGCCACGCCGCCCGAGGCCGGAGACCTTCACCGACGAAACCCGCGACCTTCTGCGTACTGTCGACGCCGCCCCGGGGCCGGTGCTCGGCCGCTGCGCGGATCCCCTGGGTTGAGGTGCAGTCGCGCACCGGGGAGGGTACGAGTGTGGCGGACAACGAGCACCGGCATCAGCCACACCCCGTGGAAGGGCGGCCGTCAACTGTGCGAAAGCCAACGTCTTCGTTTCCCCCACCCATACGATTCCCAGGGCGGGGCACGACCGCGATGCTGGCGGGCGCCGCCTTGTTCGTGGCGGGTGGATGTGACAGCGCGGGAAGCGGGTCCGCCAACCGCCCGGTGACCTCCCCGGCGGTCACGCGGACTCCTCAGTCACCAGGTGTGGAAACGCAGGGCAACGACAACGAATCCGTGTCAAAGGCTCCCGGGGCGGCCGCCGGCGGAAAGGTGCTCCTTGCCACCCATTCACGCAAAGGCAACGCCACCTTGCCGCTGAAGGGCGGGGCAAGGACGGACCTTCTGAGCGTGCAGTTCAACTGCCAGGGCAAGGGCGGCGGCACCGTCTCGGTCGAACCGATCGGCATGGAATTCCCCGTCACATGCGTCGAGCACCAAGTCAACAGCACCTACCACGAGATCCGCTTGAAACGCCCCCGAGCGGAAGCGGAGATCCGGGTCACCGCACCTTCCACCGTCCGTTGGGCACTGACCGCTGAACAGTAGGGTCCGCACGAATCCCGCGCGGATCCCGCGCGGCAGGGCCGGTATGCGCTCACGAGTGGGTGGTCCGGAGGCGCTCGGCGGAGGGGGGGCGAGTGGCTGCGCATCGAGGGCCACAAGCCGCGTCGCCCCGGCTCCCCCGCCCCGTACCCGGCCAGCTGGCGAGTGAGACGGGCCGGCGCCGGTAGCCCTACGGCGGGGTTCCCCGGTCGGCCGTCGGCGGCCAGCGGTCGGAGGCCAGCGGTCGGCGGTATGCGGCGAGGAAGGCGCGGATGCCGCTGGTGGCGTATCGGTCGAGGTCGGCCTCGGTGTGCTGGGCGCTGCCGTGGAACATGGCCTGGTTCACCGGGATCCACAGCAGCAGACCGGAGAAGTGGTGAGCTGCCAGTACCGGATCGTCTGTCTTGAGCAGACCGTGTGCGGTGAGGCGCTCGAAGGTGGCTGCCAGAGTGGCCAGTACACGCTCGAAGCCCTGTTCGTACCAGGCGGCACCCAGTTCGGGGAACGCGTCGGCGTTGGCGATGATCAGGCGTCGAAGCTGGATCACCTGGGGCTGGGTGAGGGCTGTCAGGAACTGGCGGGCGAGCCGGGTCAGATTCTCTTCCAGGTGGCCGGCGTCGGTGGGGACGTCGGCCATCAAGTCGATCATGCCGTCGATGCGGTCGGTCGTGGCCAGGACGATCTCGGCGAACAGTTTCTCCTTGTCCGCGAAGTGCTTGTAGACGGTCTGCTTGGACACCGCGGCCAGCTTCGCGATGTCGTCCATGCTCGTCCCCGCGTACCCCTTGTCCAGGAACACCGCGGTCGCGGCCTCCAGGATCGCCTGGTGCTTGCGCTGTGAACGGCTGTCCATCGTCAGTTGCCTCTCTCTGCCTGCATCCCGGCCCCCACCCGAACAGTACTGGACTGACCAGTACTCGTGTGGGTACTGTACCGTCCAGTTCCGAAGCGCCGGGGAATCTCACCCTGTGCGCTCCCCAGACGCGAGCGGGAGTGGGTTTTTCGATGGACAAGGTGTTTTCCGCCGACGGCACGGCCCTCGCGTACGAGCAGCAGGGCGCGGGCCCCGCGGTGGTGCTCGTGGGCGGTGCCTTCATGACGCGGGGCGATTCCGCCGGTCTCGCGGGCCTGCTGGCCGAGCACTTCACCGTGATCACGTACGACCGCCGTGGACGCGGCGACAGTGGCGACAGCCCGACGTACGACGTCCAGCGGGAGGTTGAGGACCTGGACGCGCTCATCGAGCAGGCGGGCGGCGCGGCGATGGTCTTCGGCATGTCGTCCGGTGCCGTGCTGGCACTGGAGGCCACGGCCCGCGGCAGCGCCGTCACCCGGCTCGCCCTGTACGAGCCGCCGTTCGTCACCGACTCCAGCCGCCCTCCTCTGCCCACCGATTACGTCGACCACCTCAAGGAGCTGGTGGCCCGGGAGGCGTTCGGTGATGCGGCGGCCTACTTCATGACCGCCGCCGTGGGCATGCCCGCCGAGGTCGTCGCGGGAATGCGGCAGGCTCCCTTCTGGTCCGGCATGGAGGCCACCGCGCGCACCCTCCCGTACGACGGCCAGGTCATGGGCGACACCATGTCCGGCCGCCCGCTGCCCGCCGAGCGCTGGCAGTCCGTGAAGGTGCCGGTGTTCGTCGGCAGCGGGGACGCGGGTGCACCGCACATGCTCACCGGAGCGAGGGAGCTCGCCGCGCTGGCCGACAACTTCACCCTGCACGTCTTTCCCGGCCAGGAGCACAACATCGCCCCCGAAGCCCTCGCCCCTGTCCTGACCGGCTTCTTCACCACGGGGGCGCACGCATGAGCAAGGCCTTCACCAGCCTGGACATGTCCCAGGACGGCGACATCGCCGCCCCGCGGCGCCGCGGGGCAGCAGCACACGTCCTTCAGGAGGTCTCCCGCCACGACCTCTCCGGCAGGGTTCGGCACCACCGTCGAAGCCGGCTCCGCATCACGATGATCAGGCACCGGATGTTCTGACGCGGCACGCTCCCCCTGACCACTGCCCGTACGGGATATGGGGCAGGATCCGTCAGAAGTCCGCGTGCGCGGATCTAGGGTGGGGCGTCGTGGACACCGACATCGCCGCCGCAGGGCGCTCTCACACCGTCGCCGCCCTGGTCCATGACGGGATGGCTCCCTTCGAGCTGGGAATCGTGGTGGAGATCTTCGGGCTGCGACGTGCCGAGTTGGAGCTTCCCTGGTACGACCTGAGGGTCTGTGCTGCTCTGCGCGGCCCTCTCCGGATCGCCGGTGGGATGACGCTGGAGGTCGAACACGGCCTGGAAGCAATTGACTTGGCGGACACCGTGATCGTGCCCGGTGCGGACGTCCTGGGTGCGACGCCGGAGCCTGTCAGTGAGGCGCTGCGGCGAGCTCACCGGCGCGGTGCGCGCATGGTGTCCATTTGTTCGGGTGCGTTCACCCTGGCCGATGCCGGACTTCTGGACGGGCTGACGGCGACGACGCACTGGAAGTTCGCGCCGCTCCTCGCCTCGCGTCGTCCGGCGGTCCGGGTGGACCCGAGCGTGCTCTACGTGGATTGCGGCCAAGTGCTGACCAGCGCAGGTTCGACGGCGGGAATCGATGTGTGCCTGCACATCGTACGGACCGACTTCGGTGCGGTAGCAGCGAACACCGTCGCACGGCACATGGTGGCTCCGCCGCACCGCGAGGGCGGGCAGGCCCAGTACATCGCCGCCGCGGTACCGGCACAGGAGCAGCACGACGCGGTGGGGCGGGCGATGGGCTGGGCGCTGGAGCACTTGACGCAAACCGTCACGCTGGACGACCTGGCCGGGCAGGCGAACATGAGCCAGCGCAGTTTCGTACGGCACTTCCAGAAGCGTGCGGGCACCAGCCCTATCCGTTGGCTCGTGGATCAGCGGGTCCGTGCCGGTCTGCCGCTGCTGGAGGGTACGGACATCCCGGTGGAGAAGGTGGGGGCGGCGGTGGGCTTCGACAGCCCTGCCACTTTCCGGCATCACTTCCGCCGGGTGATGGGCACGTCGCCGGCTGCGTACCGCAGGGCCTTCGCGCACGGAGGAGCGCTGCGTACCGCAGGGCCCACGCGCACCAAGGAGCGACGGACTCCCGCTGTCCCCACCGTCCCTGACGTGGCGGGAATTGCCCGGTAGCCAGCAATTTCGCCACTGTCGGCGCCAGGGGCGGAGGCTGGAGGATCACGAGCGGCGCTCTTTCGACGCCCCTCATACTTCCGAAGGTTCCTGATATGTCCCTGGTCAAACGTGCTCTGCCTCAGCGCGGCGATGCCGACGCGGTGGCTGCCCACTTCGCCGCGCACCTGGCCGTCCACACCGACATCCACGATGTCGCCGCCGATCTCGAGGCCGGTGTGGAAGGCCTCGTCATCATCGACACCCGGCCGTACGAGAACTGGCGGCAGGGGCATCTGCCCGGCGCCGTCCCGATGCGGGCAGCCTCCGTCGCGACGGACGCGGCCGGCCGTGTGCCCGGGACTGCCGTCGTCATCACCTACGGGTGGGGGCCGGCCTGCGACTCCGGAACCCGTGCCGCTGAACAGTTCGCCCTGCTCGGATACCCGGTCAAGGAGATGCTGGGCGGCTACGAGTACTGGGTACGCCGCGGACTCCCCCTGGAGACCCCCCACGGTCGCGTCACCAGCGGGCCGGACCCGCTGACCGGACCCGCGCCCGGCCCGGCCGGGGGAGAAGGCCGATGAATCAGGCCCACCGGGACCAGGACGCGCTCCAGACCCGCGCCGTCCACCCACCACGGGGCCACGCCCACTCGCTGAGCCGGCCCACTGCCACTCCCGTGCACCGCACCGCCACCTTCACGTTCTCCTCCTCGGACTCGTTCGCCCAGGTCATGGCGGACCACTCCCAGGGATACGCGTACAGCCGGATCGACAACCCCACCAGCGACGAGTTCGCCGGCGCCGTCGCCGCGCTGGAAGGAGGGCAGGCGGCCCAGCCCTTCGCTTCGGGTATGGCCGCCATCACCACCACACTGCTCGCCTTCCTCTCGACAGGCAGCCACATCGTGGCGCAGCGGCAGCTGTACGGCGGCACACACCACGTACTGACCCGCGTGCTTCCCCGCTGGGGGATCGGGGTGTCGTTCGTCGACTCACCGCAGGAGGCGGCGTCGGCGATGACGGAGAACACCCGACTTGTGTGGTGCGAAACGATCTCCAACCCGACGTTGCGCGTGGCGGACGTTCCCGCCCTCGCCAAGGTGGCGCACGACGGAGGGGCGCTGATCGTCGTCGATTCGACGTTCGCCACTCCAGTGGTCTGCCGTCCGCTGTCCCTGGGGGCGGACTTGGTGGTGCACTCTGCCACCAAGTACATCGGCGGGCACAGCGATGCCACGGGCGGGGTCGTCACCGGTGACCGCCAACTCGTGGAAACCGTGCGCGCCATGCGCACGGACCTGGGCGGATCGCTGGCACCGGACGAGGCGTTCCTCCTGCTGCGAGGACTGCAGACTCTTCCGCTGCGTGTCGAACGGCAGAACCGGACGGCAGCCCGCCTCGCGGAAGGTCTCCACTCCCATCCTGCCGTCGAGGCGGTCGAGTACCCGGGCCTTCCCGGGCACCCGGACCATGCCCTCGCGGCTGCTGTGCTGGCGCCAGGCCGGTTCGGCGGCGTCGTCACCCTCACTCCCCGCGGCGGGAGAGAAGCGGCCGGGCGGCTCTGCGACAGCCTCCGGCTGTGCCACATGGTCACTTCGCTGGGTGGGACGGCCACCGGTGTCTCCCACGTCGCCTCCACCAGCCACCGTCAACTCGACGACGCGGCACTGGCGGACGCGGGCATCCGGCCGGGCGCCGTCCGCATCGCCGTGGGGCTGGAGGAGCCGGACGATCTGCTGGCGGACCTCACCACCGCCCTGGACAGACTGTGACTGGTCAACGGGTGGGCGGGCCAGACGCCGTGCTTCTTCAGTGCCCAAGCTGTCACGGCGCCCCCTGCAACCCGGGCAATGACCTGGGCCCGGCCAATGACCTTCGGAGGCAGTGATCGTGAGGCGGAGAATGATGCACACCAAGCGGATCCTTGCCGGGCTGGTCGGCACAGTGGCAGCCCTGGGCTTGTCGCCGCTCTCCCCTGCCCACGCGGCTGACGGGTACGACCGATGCCCTGTCGGGTACTACTGCATGTTCGCGGGTCCCGACGGCACCGGAGACATGATCAAACTGAGGTCGAACGCGCCGGACCTGGCTGCACTCGGCATGAATAACCGGGCCAAGTCCGACTGGAACCGGACCTCCTCGACCATCTACCTGTGGTCCGACGCGCACTACGCCGGGTGCACGTCCGTCACGTCGTCCGGCCCGACCGGCAAGGGCAACTTCTTCCCGGCCTATCAGGACTACTTCAGCGCGGTGCAGTTCGACGGACCGGGCGGCCCGAGCTGTGGCACACCGTCCGGCGAAGACGGCTAGGGGCTGTCGGTCCGGTCACGCCACTGCCTAGGGTGTACGAGCGGGTAGACGTGCACGAAGGAGAGCGGGAGCAGCGTGCGGTCCTGGAGGTTGCGGCGTGGAGTCGTCATGGCTCTCGCGGGTCTGGTTGCAGTGGGGGGTTGCTGCGCCATGCTGAGCGAGCGGCCCGAGAGAATCGCACGTGGCCGCATCGCAGGCATCTGGATCGGTGAAAACGGCGCACGGGTCGTGATGCGCGTGGACGGCCGGTTCGAGATGTCCGGCATCCCTCGCAGCGCCCTCACTCCCCGCTTCTCCGAGCCACCCCTGCGCGGGGAGAACGTTTCTGGAAGCGGGACCTGGACGCCGGTGGGGGACAGCGGCAGCGTGACGACCATCTCGCTGTCCATCGCTGCCGGCGGGTCTTTCGCCGAGGGCACGGATGCTGAGGAGCTGGGCGTGGCACGAAGTGGCGAGGGGCCGGTTCTCTACTTCAGCACCGATCCCGACAAGTGGTACGGGTTCGAGCTCCGCAAGACCGGCAGCTGAACCGATGGCCGAGTTCTGGCTGTGTCCATCGGGGCCCCAGCTCTCCGGGCACAGACGGCCGTACCGGCACACCCCGCCGCGCGCCTTCACGCGGTGGACGCGAAGTGCGGTGCTGTCGGACCGGCGTGCTTGACTGAAAGTGCTCCCCGGGTGGGGCAAAGGGCGTCGCCGGCGGACTTGCCGGGAATGCACCGGGGAGAGCGAAGGGGGGCCTGGGGGATGGGCAGGGAACCGGCGCAGGGCTCGTCTGCCGCGCTCTGTCAGTGGCCGGAACTAGGGTTCGCACCATGCCTCACGACCGACGACCACTATGCCTGCCCCGCATGGACGCCGCACCCGTTCTCCGGACCGATTTCGCTGACGGCGCCGGCTGGACTCGCCTGGCGCAGGCCCTGGGAACGCCCGTCGCCGTGGAGGAGGGCTCACAGGACGTCTGCGACTACGACAGGGCCATCGACTACGTCATCCCGCTCGACGAGGAGGAGTACCGGGGATTGCTGCCCGAGATGGTGCTCGCCGCGGCCCCCGGCACTGGCCACGACCTGCCGTACGACCACCTCTACCTGGCAGACGCGGAAACCTTTGCCTCCGATGATCTGCCTTTGCTCGGCATCGACATCCATGTGAGCGAGGCTCCTGGGTCGCGTGAAGAGCCGTTCCGTGTTCCGGCCCTTCATGTGGTCGGCGTCGAAATCAACGACAGCATCGGCAACTTGTTCTTCCGCGAATTCCATGGATCTGACTGGTCGGACTTTGACGCGCATGCAGCGGGGCCGGGGACTGCTGTGTACGAGGAGTTCCGAGCGGTGGATCAACAGGGCGATTGACAGGCAGGAACTCCCTTGAACACCTTCTTCTGAACTGGAGATTCCATGTAGCGCTGAGGAGGCCCGAGTGGGTCTCCGACACGGGATTGAGCACCCCCACGTGGGGAGTCCAGGTGGAAGGCGTAGAAGCCGCGCACTGCCAACGGGTGGTGCGCGATCGTGGCCACGGTGTACACGGCCGCCTCCGCCACGGTGGCTTGTTCGCAAGCCCGGCCGCCGCGCGGCTCCCGGCCCCCCTGGGCGTCTACAAAGCCTGCGTGGTGTGGGTGATGACGTGCGGGAGTTCCTCCGTGGCGTTGTTCCACTGGTCCTTCCCCGGCTGCTGGGAGGTGGAGGCGTCGCCTTCGTGGGTTCCCGCGATCTTCTCGATCAGGGAGTGCGTGGTGTCGAGTTCGGGCGGCAGCTGGGTGGTGCTGCCGGGTGTCTCGTCCGCGGGTGCGGTGGTGCCGCCGGTGGGGGCGGCCGCGCAGGCGGCCGGGGCCAGGGCGATGCCGCCGAGGACGGTGGCGAGCAAGGCGGCAGGCAGTACACGTGTGTGGATCATGCTGAGGTAACGCGGCGGGCGGGGGACGGGTAACGGGAGCAGGCGAGGCACGGCGCCCGTGGGGGCCTGCGTGCGGCCGGCGTTGACGGGGAGCTTGTCCCGCGGAGGGGTGAGTTGAGCGAGCGGGACGAGGTCCGCAGTCGGTTGGCCGCCGGCGATGCCGTCTTTTTTAGTTTGCCCGGCCGGATTCCCGTCGTCGAGACTGCCTTCCCGGGACCAGTCGGAGCGGGCTTCCCGTGCCCGGGGCGAGCGGTCGCACTTACTGCCTTTTGCACGTCCGTCGAGTGAGCTGACCAAGGTGGTGCGCGCTCCGCGTACGAGGCCGGGCGACAGGACCGGTGCCGGGTCCTTCACAGCCGACGGTGCGCGGGGTGCTTTCGTCAACCGGCCCTGCTGAGCCGCGCACGCGGAAGCGGCCCGGCACCGGTCCTGCCGGCCGGCCCGTCTTTCGTGCGGAGTGATCGTTAGTGGCGCGTTAGTGGTGCGTGCCTATGCTCGCGGCGGCATACGGCCGTGGGGGCGGCCCGAACGTGCGCGGACCCGGCTGACTTCTTCGGGGAAGGCTCCATCGCCTGATGCGACGGCCGGTGTGCCGCTGTTCATGTTTTCGATGAGGGGATGCCCCATGCCAGCCACAGGAACTGCTGCCGTATGCCGCGGACGGTCCGCGCGCGTGCGAAGACCGGGGGAGGGACGTTTCCGGCGGACCGCACCGGTGTCCGGGGCAGGCGGCCCGTTCTGGCGGACCACCTGGGTCTGTGTCCTGGCTCTGCTGAGCAGCATGGTCGCGGTGATGACGGGGGCGACCGACGCGGCGGCCCTGCCCGAGCCGCGGAACACCTGGGTGGCCACCCAGAACATGCAGCAGAAGACCGAGGTCTGGGGCCGTGTGGAGGCCCTGGCAGGCAACCACCACGTGGTGGGCCTGCAGGAAGTCCCGCGCAGGAACGACGCCAACGGCTGGTGGGTCCCCGCGCCCCCGGACCGTGGGCAGGGCGTCGTCACACAGTTGACCGACCGGGGCGGCACCGGCCAGCTCCCCGCACTGCCGCCCAACGTGACCGAGTACCGGTGGAACATGGGCAGCAGCCGGTTCCCGGAAGAGCGTTACCTCTACCTGCTGCAGACCTCGAACACGACACACCCGCAGAACATCCCGCTGGGGATGGTCACCGATTCCCGGGCGAACCAGGCCCTGGACGTGGCAGCCGCCGGCAGCAGGCGAAATGCCCTTGTCCTGCTGGACGGTCAGCAGGGGCACACCCAGAACTTCATGGCGTACGCGTCGTATCACGCTGACGCGTTTGCCGGAAATGCGGCACAGGACATGGTCGCGGAGATAGCGGCGCAGGTCGAACCGCTCGGCCCGAACTGGGACTGGGCCGTGCTGGGGGACTTCAACCGGGGGCCGAACACCCTGATCAACGACCCGACCATCACCGGCCTCGATGCCACCGTCATCGCACCGGTCGACGAGCGGGGCACCCTCCTCCCCACCCACAATTCCGGTAACACCCTGGACTACATGATCACCTCCGCCCCCCAGGCCGCGTGGCAGCGTGCCACCGGCACCTGGGGCAACTCGGGCGCGGACCACCACTCAGTGATGTTCGGCAATCCGCGGGGAGGAGCGGAGCCGTCCCGGCACGTCGCCCTCGTGAACAGCAGCACCGACCTCGCCGTCACCGGAGTGGCAGCGCTGAGCACCCCGCGCGGCGAGCAGTTCAGGAACGCCACGTCCCAGATCTATTCGCTGAACTTCGCCACGCGCTCCGGCGAGCACGACTACTTCCACCTCGTGAATCAGGCCAGCGGGCTCTCCCTTATCTCAGGGGACTCCCGAGTGGTCGGGAACCTGGACAGGGCGAGCTCCACTCATCCACCGGAGCAGTTCCTGTGGCGTATCGACGGTGATCTCATTCGCAACATCCGGGGCGAGCGCCTGATCATGTGGGGGACCAACCACTCGCTGTCGATGGGCGCTCCCGTTCCCACGGAGCCCGAACCCTCCGCTTCCTGGTCGGTGAGTGAGGTGGACCTGGAGCACCTGGACACCGGCGGGTTCCCGGTGCAGGTGGACCAGCCGGTGTACCTCGCCAGCGAGCACAGCCTCCGGTACCTGCGGGACGACATCGCGGTGGACCGGGTCGTCGAAGGCCGCCTGAGCGACCACGCGGGCGTCCCCTACGAGAAATGGCTCCTGCGCGCGTCCGCGGCTGTGGCGGGCACGATGTACCTGGTGAGCGTGGCGTCGGGCAAGTGCCTGAGTTCGAGCCTCATTCCGATACTGGGGCACGCCATGGCCAAGACCGAGGCCTGCCCGACCGCCGGCAGCCGCCCCGACGCCGAGGAGCGCATGTCGTGGCAGTTCCTGGACGGCCAGATCTGGAATCCCTCCTACGGCTGGGCCGTGGGCAGCAACGCGACGGGGCCCGTCCCCGAAGGAACCCCGCTCACGGTCGGCAACGACAACTCGACCCGCTACGACCTGATGCCCACCGGGGACCCCACGGTTCCCGCAGTGCCCAACCCGCCGCCCCACGACGAGCTCAAGAAGCTGGCCGTCATGCCCCTGGGTGACTCCATCACCCTGGGAGTGGGCAGCGGCGGACGGACCGGGTACCGGCCCGCGCTGGCCCAGATGCTGGTGCAGGACGCCCCCGACGTGCAGTTCGTCGGCTCCATGCGGGATGCCGACGGCACCCGCCACGAGGGCCACTCCGGCTGGCGCATCGACCAGATCTCCGCGAACATCGAACGCTGGATGGAGCAGGCCAAGCCCAACCTGGTCCTCCTGCACATCGGCACCAACGACATGGACCGCGACTACCAGGTGGGCACCGCCCCGCAGCGTCTGGCCGGGCTGATCGACCAGATCCACGCGTCCTCCCCGAACACCGCGATCGTGGTCGCCTCCCTCGTCCCGGCGACCGACCGCACGGTGCAGGCCCGCGTGAACGCCTACAACCGGGCCATCCCCGGCATCGTCGCCGACCGGGCCCAGCGCGGCTACCGCGTCACCCAGGTCAGCATGAGCACGCTGACCGTGGCGGACCTCGACGACAACCTCCACCCCAACGACCGCGGCTACCGCAAGATGGCGGCCTCCTTCCACGGCGGCGTCATCACCGCGGCCCGCCACAAGTGGATCGACGAGAACGTCACCGTCAAGCCCGCCCCGCCAGGAACCGGCACCCCCACCGCGGCCGGTGACTACCGGGTCGACATCAACGGCGACGGCCGCTCGGACTATCTCGTCGTCGAGGACAACGGCGCCGTCCGCGCCTGGACCAGCTCCACCACGGCCGACGGCACGGTCAAGTGGGCGGACCAGGGCGTGATCGCCTCCGGTTCCGCGCAGTGGACCGGCGAGCGGGTCCGCTTCGCCGACGTCGCCGGCGACGCACGCGCCGACTACCTCGTCCTCGCCCCCAACGGCGCCGTACGCGCCCTCGTGAACGAGGGCGGCAACGGTCGCGGCGGCTGGCGGGACATCGGGACCATCGCTTCGGGGTCCGCCGCCTGGAACGACACCCAGGTCCGCTTCGCCGACATCGCAGGAGACGCCAAGGCCGACTACCTCATCGTCTCCCACCAGGGCGCCGTCCGTGCCTTCGTCAACACCACCGCCGCAGACGGCACGGTCAAATGGAGCGACCGGGGCACCGTAGCCACCGGCTCCGCCGGCTGGACCGCCGAGGACATCCGCTTCGCCGATGTCATGGGCGATGCCAAGGCCGACTACCTCGTCGTCTCCGACAACGGGGCCACCCAGGGCTACACCAACACCACCACCGCAGGCGGCGCCCTCAAGTGGGTCTACCAGGGTTACGTCGCCACTGGTTCCGCCGACTGGACCGGGGACCAGATCCGCTTCGCCGACGTCACGGGCGACGCACGGGCCGAGTACCTCGTCCTCGCTCCCAGCGGGGCCCTGAGCGGTTACGAGAACACCACCGGGACCGGGCCTTCCGTGAAGTGGACCAACCGGGGCGTCATCGCCACGGGCACGGGCAGTCCCTCGATCCGCGTCCGCATCTGACGCAGGCACACCGACGGGTCCCGGTCTCCGGGGTCCGTCGGTGTGCGCGCCGGGGGTGGCGGGTGCGCGCCTTTCGGGGCCGGCGCCCCCGAGCCTCCTCGGGCCCGCACCGCTCAGGAGCCCGGCACCGCCGCCCTCGCCGTGACCGCGTCCGCGGGGTCCCAGCCCGCCCGTGGTACCGAAGCCAGCAACAGCCGGGTGTACGGGTGTTGCGGAGCGGCCAGCACCGCCGATGTGGCCCCCTGCTCCACCACGGTGCCGCGGCGCATCACCAGCACCTCGTCCGTGACGTGCTGGACGACCGCCAGATCGTGGCTGACGAAGACCAGGGCGACCCCGGTGTCCCGGCGGATCTCGCCGAGCAGCGCGAGGATCTGAGCCTGGATCGAGACGTCCAGCGCGGCCACGGCCTCGTCGAGGACCAGCACCTCGGGATCCACCGCCAGCGCCCGCGCGATGGCGAGGCGCTGGCGCTGTCCGCCGGAGAGGCCGTGCGGCAGCGCCTGTGCCTCGCGGGCGCCGAGCCCCACCCGGTCGAGCAGCCCGTCCGCCAGGCTCTCCGGCCGGCCGTGCAGCCGCAGGGCCGTCGTCAGGCAGCGGCGGGCGGTGAGACGCGGGTCGAGTGAGACGTACGGGTCCTGGAAGACCATCTGGATCTCCCGGGCCCTGGCGAGCCTGGCAGTCCTGCCGCGCGGGGTGCGTGGGGCCCGGGTACGGCCGCCGACGCGGACGGTGCCCGCGTCGGGGCGTACGAGACCCACGAGCATGCGGGCCACCGTCGTCTTGCCGGAACCCGACTCGCCGACGATTCCCAGCGAACCGCCGCCCCGCACCGCGAAGGAGACGGCGTCGGCCGCGGTGAGGGCACCGCCGCCGGGGAGCCGGTAGGTCTTCCGCAGCCCCTCCGCGGTCAGCAGCGGTGCGGGCCGGGGCGTCGTGGTGGTCATCGGGGGTTTCCCTTCTCCGTGTTGCCCGCTCCCGCACCGGTCCCCGTAGGCGCGGTGGTGAGGACGGGCAGGCGACGGCAGCTCGCGGTGCCGCCGCCGGGCAGCGCGACCGGTTCCGGCTTCCAGGTGGTGCACTGCGGTTCGGCGTCCGGGCAGCGGCCGGCGAACTCGCAGCCACCGAAGGCATCGGCCAGCGACGGCGGGCGCCCCGGGATCGGGCGGATCTCCCGGCCGCCCTCGCCGAGCGTCGGCGAGCAGGCGAGCAGTCCGCGTGTGTAGGGGTGCCGGGGCCGCTCGAAGAGGGTCGCGGCGGTCTGCTCCTCGACGACGCGCCCGGCGTACATGACGTACACCCGGTCGCAGTAGGCGGCTGCCAGATGCAGGTCGTGCGTGATGAACAGCATGCCGAGGTTGCGCTCGGCCCGCAGGGTGCGCAGCAGGGCGAGAATTTCGGCCTGCGTGGTGACGTCCAGGGCGCTGGTCGCCTCGTCGGCGAGCAGCAGCCTCGGTTCGGCGGCCAGCGCGCCCGCGATGACCACGCGCTGGAGCATGCCGCCGGACAGTTCGTGCGGGCGCTGGCGGACGCGGCGCTCGGGGTCGGGCAGGCCGACCGCGGCGAGGAGTTCGACGGCCCGGGTGCGGGCGGCCTTCTTGTCGAGTCCCGTGCCCGCGAGCCGTTCCAGCAGGAAGTCGCCGATGCGGCGGACCGGGTTGAGGGCGGCGCGCGGGTCCTGGTGGACCATGGCGACCGTACGGGCCCGGTGGGCGCGCAGGGCCTCGCCCCCCAGGGCGAGGACGTCGGTGCCCTCCACCCGCACCGACCCGCAGACGGCGGTGCCCGCGGGCAGCGTGCGCAACGCCGCCCTGGCCGTCGTCGACTTGCCGGAACCGGATTCGCCGACCAGGCCGACCACCTCACCGGCCGCCACCCGCAGGGAGACGCCGGTGAGTACCGGGCGGGCAGTGCCGGGCAGTTCGAGGGTGAGGTTCTCGATGTCGAGGAGCATGCGGTTACCTCCCGCTGTCGAGTCGGTCGGCGGCCCGGACCCCGACGACGTTGAAGGACACCACGACGAGGGCGATGGCGACACCGGGCACCAGGGCGGGCAGCAGCGCGCCCTGCACGACGGCCGCCTGGCCCTCCTGGACCATCAGTCCCCAGTCCGAGCTGGGCGGCTGGGTGCCGAAGCCCAGGTAGGAGAGCGTGGCCAGCGACATCAGGGCCTCGCCGAACAGCACGACCAGGTAGCCGAGGACCGAACGGCCCAGGTTGGGCACGAGGTGGCGGGCGCAGATCCGGATGCCGCCCATGCCCTGGACGCGGTAGGCGTCGACGTAGGGCTTGCGGCGTTCGGCGAGTGCCAGGGAACGGGTGTACTTGGCGACCGTCGGGGTGTACGCGAGACCGAGCGCGAGCACCGAGGTGGTGATCCCGGCGCCGAAGACGGCGATGATCAGGACGGTGAACAGCAGGCCGGGGAAGGCGTACATCACGTCGGTGAGCCGGGAGACGAGGGTGTCCGTCCAGCCGCCCCGCCAGGCGGCGAGGGTGCCGAGCGTGACGCCGAGGAGTGCGGCGATGGCGAGCAGCAGGATCGGCGCGATCAGGCTGGTGCGCGCGCCGTGCAGCACCCGGGAGAGCAGGTCCTGGCCCGAGGCGTCGGTGCCCAGGAGGTGGTCGGCGCCGGTGCCGACGAGGGACGCCGAGAGGTCGATGGCGTCGGGTGCGTACGGGGAGACGAACGGTGCGAGGACGGCGGCGAGGACCACGAGGGCGAGGACCGCCCCGGCGACGATGACGCTCGGGGGCCTGCGCGAGGCGGACTTGAGCCCGGCCGGGGCGAGGGTCGACGCGCTCATCCGGCAACCTCCTTCACACGCGGGTCGAGCAGGGGATGGACCAGGTCGACGAGCGTCGTGACGACGATGTAGCCGGTGACCATCAGCAGGAGCACGGCCTGCGCGACAGGGAAGTCGTGCGTGTTGATCGCGCCGACGAGCAGCGAGCCGATGCCGCTGATCCCGAAGGCCGTCTCCACGACGACGGTGCCGGCGAGCATGCCCGCCATGACCAGGCCGCACATCGTGATGATCGGCCCCAGTGCGTTGCGCAGGACGTGCCGGCGGACGATGTCACGTTCGGGGATGCCGGAGGCACGGGCGGCCTCCACGTGGTCGGCGGCACCCGCGTCCGCCATGGACTGGCGGGTGACCCGGCTGATCAGCGCGAGCGCGCCGAGTGCCAGCGAAACGGCGGGCAGCGTCAGATGGTGCACGGTGCCCGCGAACCCCTCGCCGCTGCCGGTCACCGGGAACCAGCCGAGCTGGACGCCGAACAGTGCGACCAGCGCGATGGCGGAGACGAACGAGGGCACGGACGCCGCCAGCGTGGTCCCGCCGACGACTGCCGAGTCCACCCAGGTGCCTTTGCGGACCGAGGCGAGAATCCCGGCGCCGACGCCCAGGACGACGAAGAGCACCGTCGCGTACGCCACGAGGGCGAACGTCGTCGGGAAGCGCGCGAGCAACAGCCCGGCGACCTCGTCGCTGTACTTGAAGGACCGGCCGAGGTCGAACTGGAGACAGTCGCCGAGCCAGCGGCCGTACTGCACGACCAGGGGTTCGTCGAGGTGGTACTGGGCCCTGACGAGTTCCAGCTTCTCGGGGGTGAGTTTGTCGCGGCCCCCGGCCAGGAAGACAGCAGGGTCGCCTGGCGCCGCGTACACGGCGGCGAAGATGACGAAGGAGGCGGCGAGGAGGGTGGCCAGCAGGCCGGCCAGCCGCCGGGAGATCCGGGCGAGCATCGGTGGTCAGCCCTTCTTCGCGCCGAGTCCGGCGGCCCACGGGTAGTAGAGGTAGGCCATGGAGGCGGGCGGTCCGGTCAGCTTCTCGTTGAGGACCAGGACGGACGGCACCTGGGCGACGGAGATCCACACGGCCGCGTCGGTGAACGTCTTCTGGACGTCGACGGCGAGCTTCGCCCGCTTGGCGTCGTCGAGGGTGGCGAGCGCCTGCTTGACCTTGGCGTCGTACGCCGGGTCCTTGAAGCCGACCCAGTTGTTGGAGGAGCCGGAGAGCGCGTTGTCGTAGAAGCCCATCGGGTCGGCCTTGGAGATGTACCAGTCGGCGACGAGCACGTCGATCTCACCGCGGACGCCCGGGTCGCTGTAGTACTGCTCGAACTGCGACGTCGGCACCGTCTTGATCTGCCCCTTGAGGCCGATGCGCTGGAGCGCGGCGCGGACCGCGCCTGCGACGACGCTGCGGCCCTGGCTGGCGTCCGTGCCGATCACGATCGGCTCGGTGGGAGCCGCGCCCGCCTCCTTGACCAGCTTCTTCGCGGCGGCGATGTCGTCCGCCGTGGGGCTTGCGGGGGCGTGGGCGATGTCCTTCTGGGCCGCCGCGAAGACGTCCTTCTCGTAACCCCAGGCGCCGGAGCCGACCGGTGTGCTCCAGGGCTGCACCATCGAGCCGTAACCGGAGGCGGCGATGCCCTTGCGGTCGAGCGCCAGGGAGAGGGCCCGGCGGATCTTGGGGTCCTTCAGGCCGCCGCGCTCGGTCGGTATGAGGACGAGCGAGGCGGTGGAAGGGCCGTAGTGCTGCTCGATGCCCTTCTTGCCGTGGAGTGCGGAGGCGGTGTTGGGGGACTCGGCGTACGCACCGTCGGCGGCCCCGGTGGTCAAGGCGTTGACGAGCGCGCTGTCGCCCGCCCAGCGGAAGGTGACCTGCTTGGTCAGCGGCTTCGTCCCCCAGTAGCCGTCGTGGCGGCGCAGGGTGATCGAGTCGCCGGACTTCCACTCGCCCAGCGTGTACGGGCCTGTGCAGGCGTCGGGCTGTCCCGGCGTGCCGAAGTCCTTGCCCGCCTTCTCGACCTGCTCCTTGTTCCAGACGATGCCCGCGTCACCGGCGAGCGCCTTGAAGAACATGGCGTCGGGCGCCTTGAAGTCAATGGTGATCTGCCGGTCGCCGGTCTTCTTCATCGCGGCGACGTTGCCGAACTCGTCGCCCTGTTCCATGTCCGGGTCGGCGTGCCGCTTCAGGCTCCACAGCACGTCGTCGGCGGTCATCGGGGTGCCGTCGTGGAAGGTGACGCCGGAGCGCAGGGTCAGGACGAGGGTGGTGTCGTCCGGCGTCTCGGCCTTCTCGGCGAGGAAGGGCTTCGTCGACATGTCCGGCTGGAGCTGGTAGAGCCGCTCGCAGACGTTGGTGAGGACGACGCGGCCCGCGCTGGAGCCCTGGGTGTCCAGGTCGAGGGAGTCCGGCTCGTCCTCCAGGAGCCAGTTCGCGTGCGCGAGTTCCCCCTTGGCCGCTGGGGTCGTGGGGGAGAGGGTCAGGGCGGCCGCCTCGGCCCGGCCCGTGGTGCCCGCGGCGTTCTGGGTCGCTCCGCTGCAACCGGCGGCCAGCGCGACCGACGTCACGACGAGGCCCGCGGTCAGGGCCGTTCTTCTCGGGGAGATGCGGTTCATCACTGAATTCCCGTCAGTTCTGGCCGTACGGGCCGTCGTAGAGGTTCCAGGGGAGGTGCTGGTACTCGCGGTCGCAGGGAGTGCCGGCGGTCACGTGGTAGTCGCCGGTGGTCAGGTCGGCCAGGGAGGAGACGAGCGTGGTCCAGCGCTCGACGAGGGGCTTGCGCGGGTCGGGGTGGGTGCACAGGGATTCCGGGTGGCCGAGGTGGTCCGACATCGCGCGGCGGACGATTCTGCGCGACTCGTCGGGCCCCGCGGAGTCGCGCAGCGCCCGGAGCCCCTGCTCGGCGCGCGGTACGCGTACGAGCGAGTCGGAGGACATCGGGCGGTATCCGGTGGCGGCCAGCGGGCCGGGGATTCCCGCCTGGTAGTGGTTGCCGTGCACCAGAAGGCCGTCTGTCGGGTACATCCAGCCGTGCCCGGCCGGGGTGGTCTCCAGGTCGATGGCGAAGCCCTCGCGGCAGGTCAGCAGGGCGTTGCTGGCGATGTGCGCCCGGGTGCGGCACAGGACGTCGAGGGCGTCGGTGAGGGTGGACTGGTCCAGGACGCTGCGGCGCACGACTGTCTGGGGCAGGCCGACCGTGTCGTCGAAGCGTCCGCCGAGGCCGTTGGCGTTGAGGGCGATCCCGGCCGAGTTGGCGCCCTGGCGGCCGACCTGTCCGGCCTCGACCTGCATGACCAGGGTGGGCTTGGGGGGCTGGACGATGCGGATCATGACGACGGTGTCGGCGACGCCCGCGCGCCAGTCCCAGTTCTGCCCGGCGTAGACGTGTCCGTCGCCGCTGGCCTCGCCGTAGGCGGCGAAGGAGGTGCAGCCCTCGGCGGGTTCCTCGTCGGCGGGCGAGAAGGGGGCCCCGGGACGGCCGGCCGCGGGGCCGGCGCCCGAGGGGCCGGCGCCGGAAGAGGTGTCCGCGGGGCCGGTGTCCGCGGGGCCGGTGTCCGCGGGGCCGGTGTCCGCGGGGCCGGTGTCCGCGGGGGCGGCGTCCGCTTCCATTCGCGCGAAGGACTTGTCGTAGATGACCTCACCGCGTGCGTTCAGGGCGAGGACGTCGAGCAGGCGTACCCCCGCGCCGTCCGCGATGCCCTGCATCTCCTCGACGAGGTGGGGTGCGTAGGCGCGTACGGGCTCCAGCCAGCGGGCGGCACGGGCGGTCACCTGCTCCCAGGTCAGACCGGCGGAGCAGCCGAAGGCCTCCTCGTAGTAGCGGAGCGCGGCGTGCAGCTGGGGGCGTACGGCCTCGCCGTACTGACGACCGCGGGCGAGCGGGCTGCCGGAGACCTCGACGACCGGGAGGACCCGGGCGGGGGCGGGTGCCGTGGGACGGGATGCCATTCTTCTCCTCGCGACGGAACGGTCCCGCGAGCGGCGGTCACAGGATCACCATGATCATGTAACGTCGATTCCAGGATCCGTTCCTCTTGGAACGTTCTGCCCAGGACAGTAACGCCCGTCACACGGAAGTCAATGGTTGTAATGGAGATTCCAGAAAGCGACACCGGAGTGACGCGGCTGCGCGCCACGATTCGCGACCAATGGGAGGAACTGTCCGCCTCGGAGCGTGCCGTGGCGCAGTACCTGGTCAGCGCCCCCGTCGAGCAGCTCCTCTTCGCGAGCGCCCAGGAGCTGGGAGCCGCGAGCTCCACCAGCAACGCCACCGTCGTACGCGCGCTCCAGCGCCTCGGCTACGCCGGCCTGCCCGCCCTCAAGCGTGATCTGGCCAACGACTTCACCTCGGCCGTCGCGCCCGAGGTACGCCTCAAGCAGCGCATCGCCCACGTGGGCCAGGACCTCGACTCCATCTGGGGCGACGTCTTCGACGAGGCGCAGGAGCGCATCGGCCACTGCCGCCGGCTCACCGAGCCTGAGGCGCTGAGGCGTGCGGTGACGGTGCTCGCCGAGGCGCACGAGGTGTTCTGCTACGCGATCGCCGCGTCGGAGCCGGGGGCCCGCCACCTCGCACTCGCCCTCGGCAGGATCGGCCGCCGCGCCCGCTTCGTCTCCGAGACCGGCTTCGCCCTCGCGGACCAGCTGCTCGCCCTCGGCCAGGGCGACGCCGTGGTGATCTTCCAGCCCGGGCGGAGGCTGGTCGAGCTGACCGTGATGATGGAACGGGCCAGGGCCGTCGGAGCCAGGGTGATCCTCGTGACGGACGAACTGGGCGAGGAGTACGCCGACCGCGTCGAGGCCGTCCTGACCGCGCCGCACACCCCGACCGGGATCACCGCCGAGTCACTGACCGCACTGCTGGTCGCGGACGCGCTGATCCTGGCGCTGGCCACGCTGGACGAGACCCGCGCGGTGGAGTCCTCGCACCAGCTGACGGCTCTGCGGGAACAGCTCCTCGACCCCAGGCGGCGCGGCTGAACCGGTCGGGAAGCCGGTCTCAGCCGATTTCCGCACCTCTGGACTTTTGTGCACCTGGGGGTTCATGAATGCGCGGGAAGCGGGCACCGGCATCGCAGAGGAGGGGAGGAAGACCCTCCGGATCCGGTCCGGCGCCACGCCCGGGCCGACGACGACGAAGAAGGTGGAGAGATCGTGACGAAGGTCGAGGAGTCCGTCGAGGTCGGCGTTCCGGTGCGCACCGTCTACGACCAGTGGACCCAGTTCGAGTCGTTCCCCCAGTTCATGGACGGTGTGGAGCGCATCGAGCAGCGCACCGACAAACTGACCCACTGGGTCACCAAGATCGGCGGCGTGAGCCGGGAGTTCGACGCCGAGATCACCGAGCAGATCCCCGACGAGCGCGTCGCGTGGAAGGCGCTCGGCGGTGAGGTCAAGCAGGCCGGTGTGGTCACCTTCCACCGGCTGGACGAGAAGCGGACCAAGGTGATGCTGCAGCTCGACTACGAGCCCGAGGGCCTGGCGGAGAACGTCGGTGACAAGCTCGGCGTCGTCAAGCGGCAGATCACGGGCGACCTGAAGCGGTTCAAGACGTTCATCGAGGAACGCGGCCACGAGACGGGCGCCTGGCGCGGCCAGGTCTGACCTCCCGCCGCATCGGCACCCCGATGAAATCCGGCCACGCCCGCACCCGCAGAAGACCCGGCGCAGCCCCCGCACGAACGGTGCGGGGGCTGCGTCCTGCTCCGGGTCACCGGCTGCGGCCGGACCCGCTGCAACCGGCCGTGCCGGATGGGCAGGCGGGCGTCAGGAGGCCGGATAGCGGGCCCGGTGCAGCTGCTGGGCCAAGTGGTAGGTGTTCACGGCCAGGGTGTGGGTGGTGGAGGCCACGGCTTCGGGTGTCCCGTCGAGATCCTGATAGTCGGTGCCCTGCTGGGCCTCGCCCACCCAGTACGTCACCGCGCCGGGGGCCAGGGAGAAACCGACGTCGTTGAGGCCCTGGAAGAGGTCGGCGCTGACCTTGTGTGCGCCGTCCTCGTTGCCCACGACCGCCACAGCGGCGACCTTGCCGTACGTGCGCAGACGACCCTCGCTGTCCGTTTCGGAGAGCTCGGCGTCCAGGCGCTCCAGCACGCGCTGGCAGATGCTGGAGGGGTGACCGAGCCAGATGGGCGTGGCGAGCAGCAGGATGTCGGCGGCCATCACCTTCTCCCGCAGGGCGGGCCAGGCGTCGCCCTCACCCATGTCGAGCTCGACACCTGGCCGTACGTCGTGGTCGGCCACGCGTACGGTCTCCACCGCGGCCCCCAGCTTCTCGAACTCCGCGCCCACCTGTTCCGCCAGGAGCTGGCTGCTGGACGGCTCGGGGGAGGGGTTCAACGTACAGACGAGGGACAGCACACGCATGTCGTACTCCTTCTGGCCTCTGAGGGGCTCGGGTGGCGGCGCCGGAGCCGGTTGCCGGACGCGTCTCCTGGTACCCGTGCAGGCGAGTTTGCCCTGTCCGGAGGCCCGCCGCTCCCGGGGCGCGGCCCTTCCTCAGCTCCTGGTGAGGTGTGGCTGACGGGGTACGGGGGGAACGCGGGGCAATCGGCGGGCCACTCATTTTTGTGCGCAGAACCTCGCAATATGCATCTTTTCGTGCGAATCGGTTACGTGAGGAGGGTGGGCAGCACTGCGTATGCCCGTCATTCACTGCTGAACAGGATCGTGCAGCCCGGAGCCGGACGTCTGCGTCCGGTGAGACCGGACACCTCGGTCCGGTGAGAACCGACAAGGAGTTCCTATGCGTGTCGCATTCCTCGTGGCCCCCGAAGGCATCGAGCAGGTCGAGCTGACCGAACCCTGGGCGGCCGTGGGCGCTGCCGGTGGTACCCCTGTTCTCGTTTCCACCGAGTCAGGCCAGGTGCAGGCCTTCCACCACCTCGACAAGGCCGACACCTTTCCGGTGGACCAGGTCGTGGGCGAGGCGTCGGTGGAGGACTTCGACGGCCTCGTACTGCCGGGCGGTGTCGCCAACCCGGACGCGCTGCGGATGGACGAGAAGGCCGTCGCCCTCGTGAAGGCCTTCTTCGACGCGGGCAAGCCGGTCGCCGCGATCTGCCACGCACCGTGGTCCCTGATCGAGGCCGACGTCCTGCGCGGCCGCACGCTCACCTCGTGGCCCAGCCTGCGCACGGACATCCGCAACGCCGGGGGCACCTGGGTGGACGAGCAGGTCAAGATCTGCACCGGCGGCCCCAACACCCTGATCACCAGCCGCAAGCCGGACGACCTCAAGGCGTTCTGCGAGGCGCTGGTCGGCGAATTCGGCAAGAAGGACGAGGGGGAGCGCGACGCATGAGCGACACGGGAAGGGCGGACGACGTCTACCAGCCGGACGGCGGCAACGAGGAACAGGCGGACGCGGCTCCGCTGGACCTGCAGGACGCCGTCGACGAGCGGAGTTACGACGACATGCTCGACGAGGGGTACTCACCCCCGGAGAAGCCCCTCGGCGTGACCCAATCAGGCACCACGGCGGCGGAGCAGCAGGAGGGCGAGTCCCTCGACGAGCGGCTGAGCCAGGAGCTCCCCGACGTGGGGGAGCGCCCCGCTGACGAGGACCCCGACGGTATCGGCGACCTGCCCGGCGGTACGGGCGAACCTCTCGACCCGGAGGCGGGGGCCGACCGGGCGGGGCGGCTGGTGGCCCCGGACGAAGGGGCCCGCCAGGACGTGACCAAGGATCTCGTCGCGTCCGACGCGGGCATCGACGGAGGGGCAGCGGCGGCCGAGGAGGCGGCGGTCCACGTGGTCGAGGACGCGGACCTGCCGCCGGCGGACGCCCCTGCCGAAGACGGCCAGGAGCGCTGACCATCCCCACGGAGTCCCGGAATCCTGAAGCCCCGGGATCCCGGGGCTCCCGCCGAGACGGTTCCGGGGCCCGGCCCTGGACAGGGCCGGGC